>NZ_BAAATJ010000003.1:291146-410088 GCF_039533345.1 Streptomyces glaucosporus
GGGAGGGCCCGGCGCTTGAAAGCGCCGGGCCCTCCCCCGTTCCGCTGCCGGGCAGACCGGCCGGTCGTGCGGACGGTCACGCGAAGGGGTCGAACTCCTCGTACTCCCGCAGGGTCTCGTCGCGTTCCGCGTCGCGCTCCCGGCGGCGCTGGGCGGCGGGGCGGAGGGTGTCCAGGCGGTGGTCCTCCCCGCGGCGGCCGAGCATCTCCGCGCCCGCGGACACCGAGGGCTCCCAGTCGAAGACCACGGCGTTCTCCTCGGGACCGATCGCCACCCCGTCGCCCTCGCGGGCGCCCGCCTTCATCAGCTCGTCCTCGACGCCGAGGCGGTTGAGGCGGTCGGCGAGGTAGCCCACGGCCTCGTCGTTGTTGAAGTCGGTCTGGCGGACCCAGCGCTCCGGCTTCTCGCCGCGCACGCGGAAGAAGCCCTCGCCCTCCTTGGTGACGGTGAAGCCCGAGTCGTCCACGGCCCTGGGCCGGATGACGATGCGGGTCGCCTCCTCCTTGGGCTGTGCCGCGCGCGCCTCCTCCACGATCCCCGCCAGGGCGTAGGACAGCTCCTTCAGGCCCTTGTGGCTGACGGCCGAGACCTCGAAGACCCGGTAGCCGCGGGCCTCGAGGTCGGGGCGGATGATGTCGGCGAGGTCCTGCCCGTCGGGGACGTCGACCTTGTTGAGGGCCACGATCCGCGGACGGTTCTCCAATCCGCCGTACTGCGCCAGTTCGGCCTCGATGACGTCGAGGTCGGTGACCGGGTCGCGGTCGGACTCCAGCGTCGCGCAGTCCAGTACGTGGACCAGGACCGCGCAGCGCTCGACGTGCCGCAGGAACTCCAGGCCCAGCCCCTTGCCCTGGCTGGCGCCGGGGATCAGGCCGGGTACGTCGGCGATGGTGTAGACGGTCGAGCCGGCCGTCACCACGCCCAGGTTGGGCACCAGCGTGGTGAAGGGGTAGTCGGCGATCTTCGGCTTGGCGGCGGAGAGGACGGAGATCAGCGAGGACTTGCCCGCCGACGGGTAGCCCACGAGCGCCACGTCGGCCACCGTCTTCAGCTCCAGGACGATGTCGCGGGTCTCCCCCGGTTCGCCCAGCAGCGCGAAGCCCGGCGCCTTGCGGCGGGGCGAGGCGAGCGCGGCGTTGCCCAGACCGCCCCGGCCGCCGCGGCCGGCGACGAAGGTGGTGCCGTGGCCGACCAGGTCGGCCAGGACGTTGCCCTGCTTGTCGAGGACGACCGTGCCGTTCGGCACGGGCAGCACCAGGTCCTTGCCGTCGGCGCCCGAGCGGTGTCCGCCCTCGCCCGGCCTGCCGTTGCCGGCCCGGCGGTGCGGGGTGTGGTGGTAGTCCAGCAGCGTGGTCACGGACTGGTCGACGACGAGGATCACGTCGCCGCCCCGGCCGCCGTTCCCGCCGTCCGGGCCGCCCAGCGGCTTGAACTTCTCGCGGTGTACGGAGGCGCAGCCGTGGCCTCCGTTACCCGCGGCGACGTGGAGCTCGACGCGGTCCACGAAGGTGGTCATGACGGAGTGCCTCCCGGCTGTCGATCAAGGGTGTACTGGCTGGCGTCCGCCGGGACCGGCCGCACCGGCCGGGCCGGGGAGCGTCGCGGTCCCGTCGGCGGCGCCATGGGTGTAACGCGCCGAGGGCGGATCCGCTTCCCCGCCGGTACGCGCGGCGCGCGTACGGCGGGAGGCGGTCCGCCCTCGGAAAGTGGTGTCGTGCCGTGCCGGATTACTCGCCGGCCGGGACGACGTTCACGACCTTGCGGCCGCGGTAGGTGCCGAACTGCACCGCACCGGCGGACAGCGCGAACAGCGTGTCGTCGCCGCCGCGGCCCACGCCGGCACCCGGGTGGAAGTGGGTGCCGCGCTGGCGGACCAGGATCTCGCCCGCCTTGACGACCTGGCCGCCGAAGCGCTTCACGCCGAGCCGCTGCGGGTTGGAGTCACGACCGTTCCTGGTGGACGATGCGCCCTTCTTGTGTGCCATCTCTCCTCAGTCCCTTACTTCGTCGCCGGGGCGTCGATGCCGGTGATCTTCAGCGCGGTGTGCAGCTGGCGGTGACCGATCCGCTTGCGGTAGCCGGTCTTGTTCTTGTACTTCAGGATGTCGATCTTGGCACCCTTGTGGTGGTCCACGACCTCGGCGTGGACCTTCACACCGGCCAGGACCCAGGGGTCACTGGTGACCGCGTCGCCATCGACGATGAGCAGGGTCGAGAGCTCGACGCTGTCGCCGACCTTGCTGTTGGAGATACGGTCAACCTCAATCACGTCCCCGACGGACACCTTCTGCTGGCGGCCGCCGGTGCGCACGATCGCGTACACGCGGAACTCTCTCTCGCTCGTGGGTGGAGCCCCTGATGCCAGCCGCCCGACACGGGCCGGCCCGTGGTATCCCAGGGGGTTGAGCGGCCTCTCCTCGCGCTCCGCGACATCGCGCGGAACCCGTGGAGGGATGTGCTCAGGAGCCTGGCGTGTTCATCGACACGCCGACGGTCAAGACTACGGGTCGGGAAGTCGAAGGGTCAAACCGGGCTCCCGGGCGCCATCGGCGCCCGGGAGCCGGCCGGACCCGTCAGTCCTCGGCCTGCGCCGAGACGGACGGCGGGGTCTGCTGCTCCGCCGCCGCGGTCTTCCCGGCCGCCGTCTTCTTCGCGGCCGTCTTCTTGGCGGTGCTCTTCTTCGCGGTGGTCTTGGCGGTGGTCTTCTTCGCCGCCGTCTTCGCCGCCGTCTTGGCCGTCGACTTGGCCGCCGTCTTCTTCGCGGTGGTCTTCTTGGCGGTGGTCTTCTTCGCCGCCGTCGACTTGGCCGCCGTCTTCTTCGCGGCCGTCTTGCGGGCCGTCTTCTTCGCCGGGGCGGGCTCCTCCTCCGGCTCCGGCTCACCGGCGGCCTCGGACCCGTCCGTGGTCTCCGTGACGACGACGGGCTCCGTGATCTCCGCCGCCTCCGGAGAGCCGGCCGGAGCGGCGGCCCGGCGCACCACGCGGCGGCGGGGCCGCGCCGGGGGCGCGGGCTCCTCCGCGGGAGCCTCGGCCGCGGGGGCCTCCGGGGCCTCCGCCTCCGGGGCGGGGGCCTCACGGACCGGCTCCACCGGCCCGGCGGGCTCCACGGCCTGCTTCCCGGCCGCCGGAACCACCACCACCGCAGCCTCGGCCTCGGCGGCCGCCTTCGGCGGACCCGCCGGAGCCGACACCTTGCGGGCCGCACGCCGGCGGGTGCGCGGCCGCGGCTCCTCCACGGCTCCGGGCGTCTCCACCGCACCGGCGGCCCCGGACACGGGCTCCTCGGCCGCGGGGGCCTCCGCCTCCGGGGCGGGGGCCTCACGGACCGGCTCCACCGGCCCGGCGGACTCCACGGCCTGCTTCCCGGACTCGACGGGCTCCTCGGCCGCCGGGACCACGGTCACCGCAGCCTCGGCCTCGGCGGCCGCCTTCGGCGGACCCGCCGGAGCCGACACCTTGCGGGCCGCACGCCGGCGCCTGCGGCCGCGCCGGGCGGCCTCCTCCGCCTCGGCGGCGCTGCTGTACAGCTCCTCGTCCGGGGCGAACGCCGGCTCGGGCAGTGCCGTGGGCTCGGCGGTCTCCGCCGCGACCTCTGCCGGGGTCTCCGGGGCCTCCGCCGCGGGCTCCTCCTCCGGCTCAGCGGCTGCGGGCTCCTCGGCGGCGGCCGGAATCTCGGGGACGGGCTGCTGCGCGGCGCCCTTGCCCTTCTTCCGGGCGCGCTTGCCACCACCGCCGCCCTGGGCCTGCACCTGGTCCATGTGGACGATGACGCCGCGGCCGTTGCAGTGCACGCAGGTCTCGGAGAAGGACTCCAGCAGCCCCTGCCCCACCCGCTTGCGGGTCATCTGGACCAGTCCCAGCGAGGTGACCTCGGCCACCTGGTGCTTGGTCCGGTCGCGGCCAAGGCACTCCAGCAGGCGCCGCATGACCAGGTCGCGGTTGGACTCCAGCACCATGTCGATGAAGTCGATCACGATGATGCCACCGAGGTCGCGCAGCCTGAGCTGGCGCACGATCTCCTCGGCGGCCTCCAGGTTGTTCCTGGTGACCGTCTCCTCCAGGTTGCCGCCCTGGCCGGTGAACTTGCCGGTGTTGACGTCGATCACGACCATCGCCTCGGTGCGGTCGATGACCAGCGATCCGCCGCTTGGCAGCCAGACCTTGCGGTCCAGCGCCTTCATCAGCTGCTCGTCGATCCGGTAGGTGGCGAAGACGTCGACCTCGGAGGTCCACCTCTGCAGCCGGCCGGCCAGGTCCGGCGCGACGTGCGAGACGTATCCGTGGATCGTCTCCCACGCCTGGTCGCCGCTGATGATGACCTTGGAGAAGTCCTCGTTGAAGATGTCGCGGACGACGCGGACGGTCATGTCCGGCTCGCCGTAGAGCAGCGTCGGCGCGTTGCCCTTGCGGGCCTTCTTCTGGATCTCCTCCCACTGCGCCTGGAGCCGTTCGACGTCGCGGCGCAGCTCCTCCTCGCTGGCGCCCTCGGCGGCGGTGCGGACGATGACGCCCGCGTCCTCGGGGACGATCCGCTTGAGGATCTGCTTGAGCCGGGCCCGCTCGGTGTCCGGAAGCTTGCGGCTGATGCCGGTCATCGAGCCCTCGGGCACGTAGACCAGGTAACGGCCGGGGAGGGAGACCTGGCTGGTCAGCCGGGCTCCCTTGTGCCCGATCGGGTCCTTGGTGACCTGGACGAGGACGGACTGGCCGGACTTGAGCGCGCTCTCGATGCGGCGCGGCCCCCCGGACATCCCCAGGGCCTCGAAGTTCACCTCGCCGGCGTAGAGGACGGCGTTGCGCCCCTTGCCGATGTCGACGAACGCGGCCTCCATGGAGGGCAGGACGTTCTGGACCTTGCCCAGGTAGACGTTGCCGACGTAGCTGGTCGACTGCTCCTTGTTGACGAAGTGCTCGACGAGGACACCGTCCTCCAGCACGCCGATCTGGGTGCGCTCGCCGCTCTGGCGGACCACCATGACGCGCTCGACCGCCTCGCGGCGGGCCAGGAACTCGGCCTCGGTGATGATCGGGACGCGGCGGCGGCCCTGCTCGCGGCCCTCGCGGCGGCGCTGCTTCTTGGCCTCCAGACGGGTGGAACCCTTGATGGACTGCACGCCGTCGGCGCTCTCGGCGGCCTCGTCCCGCTTCTTCCGCGGCTCGCGGATCTTGACGACGGTGCGCTCGGGGTCGTCGGGGGCGAGCTCGGCGCCCGCGGTCTCGGCGTCACCGCTGCGACGGCGGCGGCGACGGCGGCGGCGCGAGGTGCTGCTGGACGCGGTCGAGTGCTCGTCCGCGGCGCTCCCGGCGGCCTCTTCCTCGCCCTGCTCGGCGCGGTGCTCCTCCTCGGCCGGGGCCGGGGGCTCCTCGCCGCTCTCCTCGCCGCTCTCCTCGCCCTCGTCCTCCTCGTCGGCCCGGTCCTCGTCGGAGCCCTCGGCGTCACCGCCGCGACGGCGGCGGCGTCCGCCGCGGCGACGGCGGCGTGCGGGGCGCTCGTCGGACTCCTCGAAGTCCTCGGCCTGGTCTTCCGCCTCCTCGTCCGTCTCGTCGGGCTCCTCGAAGCCCTCGGCCTCCTCGGCACCGCCGGCGGAGGTGTCGTCCTCGGGGTGCTCGGCCCGCTCGGCCTCCTCACCGCCACGACGGCGGCGGCGACGACGGCGACGCGAGGACGCGGCGGACTCGGCGTAGGAGCCCTCGTCGGCGTACTCGCCGTACCCGGTCTCCTCCTCGTCCTCGTCGTCCGGCTCCTCCAGTGCCGCGGCCTCGGCCGCGGCGGCGATGGCGGCGGTCTCCGGGGTCTGGAACACCGGCTCGGTGAACACGGGGGCCTGGAACACCGCCATGGGCGGCTTCTTCCTCACGCGCCGCTGGGGTTCTCCGGCCTCGGCCGCGGCGGGCTTCTCCGGAGCCTCGGGGGTCCGGGCGGCGGGAGCGGCCTCGGGCTTCCCCGCATCGGTCTTCCCGCCGTCGGTCTTCCGCGCCTCGGTCTTCTCGGCGGCGGTCCGGCGGGTGGTGCGCCGCCGGGTACGGGTGGGAGCCGGCTGCTCCCCGGCCGCCTCGGCGGCGGTCTCGGCGGGCTTCTCGGCGGCCTCCTGCCCGGCTTCCTGACCGGCCTCCGCGGCCCGGACGGACTGCTCGGGCTCGGCGGGCTGGTCTCCGGCCTTCTCCTCCGCCTGCTGCGGCGGTCCCGCCGGAGCGGACGCCCGGCGGGTGGTGCGCCGCCGGGTACGGGCGGGAGCCGGCTGCTCCCCGGCCGCCTCGGCGGCGGTCTCGGCGGGCTTCTCGGCGGCCTCCTGCCCGGCTTCCTGACCGGTCTCCGCGGCACCGGTGCCGGTCCGCGCCGCGGGCAGCACCGTCTCGGCCGTCTCAGGCGGTCCCGCCGGAGCGGTGGCCCGGCGCACCACGCGTCGCCGGGACCGCGGGGGTGCGGGCTCGGCCTCGGGAGCCGGGGCGGAGGGGGTCTCCGCCGGCGGCTCACCGGCCTGCGCGGCCGCCGGGGCGACGACCTCCGGCTCCGCGGTGGTGACCGCGGGCGGTCCCGCCGGGCGGGACACGGCACGCCGGCGGCGGCGCGGCGGCGGGGTGTCGCCGGGGGTCTCGTGTGCGGTCGGGGTCTCTCCGCCGGTGGCGGGGGACGTCCTGTCGTTGTCGTTCGCGGTGGTCTCCGCGGATTCCGTGGGTTCGCGCATGCGGGCGGTTCTCCCGTCACGCTCCCGGGCGCCGTACCTCGGTCCGGTCGGGCTCCGCTCGATGTGCGCGGGCCGTCGTCCGGGGCGCGGGCGCCGCACGGGAGCTGTCGTCTCGCTCGCCGGTCCCGTGCCGTCGGGCCCGGAACCGGCGAAAGTCTGCTGGTCGGTGCGCCTGCCTGACGGCCGGACCCGGGTGGCTCCCTGGTGCCTCGCACATCGGCGGCGCGGCGGCGTCGGCCTATGCGGTGACGTCCGGCGCCGTCGCGACGGGTGTTGCGTCGCGGTCGGGCGCGAACGGATCGGTCACCGTGCCGGTCTCCTCATCGAGCGGCCCCTGCGCCAGCCTGGTCACCGCTGCGGGGACCGGCGGCGCCAGGTCGGCCGTAGCTCGGAGGCCGGACAGGACGTCGTCGGGTCGTACGGCGGGTGTCTGGTGCCGCACTACCAGGCGCAGTATCGCACAGGGGGACTCCCCCGGCCTATCGGACCCGGCCGGGACGGCCTCCAGTGAGGCCACCGCGGCGCGTGTGTCGAACGTGCGCATGCCTTTCTTGGTCTGCCTCTGGACCTCCACCGAGTCGGCGGCGAGAAACACCTCGATCGCCTTCCCCGCCTCCTCCGGTGTCACACCGTCCAGCCGCAGCTCCCAGCAGGAGGCCGTGAGCCGCTCGGCGAAACCGCTGGTGCGGGCTTCCACCGCGTCGACGACGTCGAGTCCGCCGGGGAGCGAGTCGTCGAGCTGTCGCCGCAGCTCCTCGGGGTCGCGCCGTTCGGTGAGGGCGATCTCCAGGTACTCGGCCTCGCTCCCCGTGCCGGTCGGCGCCGCGTTCGCGTACGAGACCTTGGGGTGCGGGGTGAAACCCGCGGAGTACGCCATGGGCACGTCGGCCCGGCGCAGCGCCCGCTCGAAGGCGCGCTGGAAGTCGCGGTGGCTGGTGAACCGGAGGCGGCCGCGCTTGGTGTAGCGCAGTCGGATGCGCTGCACCGCGGGTGCGGGCGGCGGGCCTTCGGGCTGTCGCTTGCCCAGTGTCCCTCAGTCCTTCGTGCTGTCCTGGGCCCGGCGTGGGGCCTTGTTCCTTTCCCCCAGGTTACGCGGCTCCCGGGTTCGATGCGGTCGGTACCCAGTACCGCAGCTTCACACCCCTCCGGTCCTCGAAGACTCCGCCGCACGCCTCGATGACCTTCCGGGAGGCGATGTTGGTGTGGTCGCAGGTGATCAGGGCCGGATCGATGCCCAGGGAGCGGGCCACCGGCAGGGCCGCGCGCAGCATGGCGGTCGCGTGGCCGCGGCGGCGGGCCGAGGCGCGCACGTCGTAGCCGATGTGCCCGCCGTAGTCGAGGAGGAAGGGGTTGAGCCGGTGGCGGATGGCGATGCGACCGAGGTAGGTGTCGCCGTCGACCCACCACAGGGTGGTGCACGGCACGTGCCCCGACGGGCGCGGGGAGCCCTCCTCGGCGTCGGCGCGGACCCGGGCGACGTACGCGGCGAAGACCTCCGGGTCCTCCCAGCGGCCGCGGTACTCGCGCAGGTCGCGGCCGACCATCGAGTTGTCGTCCGGCGCTCCGCGGCCCTCCGCCGCGAACTCCTCCATCGCCCCGACGAAGGAGGCGTGGACTCGGACGGTGGGGGCGATCAGCTCCGGCATGGCAGCAGTCTCCCAGTGCACGCCCGCCTCCGGCCGGAGGGTCGGCGCCGGCCGGAGGCGGTTCGGAGGCGGTCCGCGATCGGTCGGGACCGGCGGGGCTACTTGTCGACGACCGTCAGCGGCAGCAGCTTCCTGCCCGTCGGGCCGACCTGGATCTCGGTGCCCATCTGCGGGCAGACGCCGCAGTCGAAGCACGGGGACCAGCGGCAGTCCTCGACCTCGGTCTCGTCGAGGGCGTCCTGCCAGTCCTCCCACAGCCAGTCCTTGTCGAGACCGGAGTCGAGGTGGTCCCAGGGCAGGACCTCCTCGTAGGTGCGCTCGCGCGTGGTGTACCAGTCGACGTCCACGCCGTGGGGGGCCAGCGCGCGCTCGGCGCACTCCATCCACAGGTCGTAGGAGAAGTGCTCGCGCCAGCCGTCGAAGCGGCCGCCGGCCTCGTAGACCGCGCGGATGACGTCGCCGACGCGGCGGTCGCCGCGCGAGAGCAGGCCCTCGACGATGCCGGGCTTGCCGTCGTGGTAGCGGAAGCCGATGGAGCGGCCGTACCGCTTGTCGGCGCGGATCTTCTCGCGGAGCTTCTCCAGGCGGGCGTCGGTCTCCTCGGCGGAGAGCTGCGGGGCCCACTGGAAGGGGGTGTGCGGCTTGGGCACGAAGCCGCCGATGGAGACGGTGCAGCGGATGTCGTTGGAGCCGGACACCTCACGGCCCTTGGCGATGACCTTGCCGGCCATGTCGGCGATCTGCAGGACGTCCTCGTCGGTCTCCGTCGGCAGGCCGCACATGAAGTACAGCTTCACCTGCCGCCAGCCGTTGCCGTAGGCGGTGGCGACGGTGCGGATCAGGTCGTCCTCGGAGACCATCTTGTTGATGACCTTGCGGATGCGCTCGCTGCCGCCCTCGGGGGCGAAGGTCAGGCCGGAGCGGCGGCCGTTGCGGGTCAGCTCGTTGGCCAGGTCGATGTTGAAGGCGTCGACGCGGGTGGACGGCAGCGACAGGCCGATCTTGTCGTCCTCGTAGCGGTCCGCCAGGCCCTTGGCGATGTCGCCGATCTCGCTGTGGTCGGCGGAGGAGAGCGAGAGCAGGCCGACCTCCTCGAAACCGGTGTTCTTCAGGCCCTTCTCGACCATCTCGCCGATGCCGGTGATGGAGCGCTCGCGCACCGGGCGGGTGATCATGCCCGCCTGGCAGAAGCGGCAGCCCCGGGTGCAGCCGCGGAAGATCTCCACGCTCATCCGCTCGTGGACGGTCTCGGCCAGCGGCACCAGCGGCTTCTTGGGGTAGGGCCACTCGTCGAGGTCCATCACGGTGTGCTTGGTCACACGCCACGGCACACCGGAGCGGTTGGGGACGACGCGGGCGATCCGCCCGTCGGGCAGGTACTCCACGTCGTAGAACCTCGGCACGTACACGCCGCCGGTCTGCGCCAGGCGCAGCAGCAGCCCGTCGCGCCCGCCGGGGCGGTCCTCGGCCTTCCAGTCCCGGATGATCTCGGTGATCTCCAGGACGGCCTGCTCGCCGTCGCCGATGACCGCGCAGTCGACGTAGTCCGCGATCGGCTCGGGGTTGAAGGCGGCGTGGCCGCCCGCGATGACCACCGGGTGGTCCGGGCCGCGGTCCTTCGCCTCCAGGGGGATGCCCGCCAGGTCGAGCGCGGTGAGGAGGTTGGTGTAGCCCAGCTCGGTGGAGAAGGAGACGCCGAGCACGTCGAAGGCACCGACCGGGCGGTGGGCGTCCACCGTGAACTGCGGGACGCCGTGCTCCCGCATGAGCTTCTCCAGGTCCGGCCAGACGCTGTAGGTGCGCTCGGCGAGCACGCCCTCGCGCTCGTTGAGGACCTCGTAGAGGATCATGACGCCCTGGTTGGGCAGGCCGACCTCGTAGGCGTCGGGATACATCAGCGCCCAGCGGACATCGCAGGCGTCCCAGTCCTTGACGGTGGAGTTCAGCTCTCCGCCGACGTACTGGATCGGCTTCTGGACGTGCGGGAGGAGGGCCTCCAGGCGCGGGAAGACCGACTCGACAGGCATGGGTGGTGTCCTCGGTGCTGGGATCTGCTGATCTGCGGACGGAAGTGACCATCCAGCGTAACGCCTGCCGGAGCGGACGCCCCGCGCCGCCCGGACTCAGGCGGACACGGGGCGCTGCGACCGGATCGACTGGAGCAGTCCGATGGCGATCCACACCGCGAACATCGAGGTGCCCCCGTAGCTGACGAAGGGCAGCGGCAGGCCGGCGACCGGCATGATGCCCATGGTCATCCCGATGTTCTCGAAGGACTGGAACGCGAACCAGGCGATGATCCCGGCGGCGACGATCGTGCCGTACAGATCGGTCGCCTCCCGCGCGATGCGGCAGGCGCGCCAGAGCACCACGGCGATCAGGAAGATGATCAGGCCCGCGCCGAGGAAGCCCAGTTCCTCGCCCGCGACGGTGAAGACGAAGTCGGTCTGCTGCTCGGGGACGAACCGCCCGGTGGTCTGGGTGCCCTCGAACAGGCCCTTTCCGTAGAGCCCGCCCGAGCCGATGGCGATACGGGCCTGGTTGGTGTTGTAGCCCGCGCCGGACGGGTCGAGGGCCGGGTTGGCGAAGGCCGCGAACCGCTTGATCTGGTAGTCGTCGAGCACGCCGAGCTGCCAGACCAGTACCGCGCCGATGCCGCCCGCCGCGAGCAGGCCGATGATCCAGCGGTTGGACGCCCCGGAGGCCAGCAGCACCCCGAGCACGATCACGGCCAGCACCATCACCGAGCCCATGTCGGGCATCAGCATGACGATCCCGATCGGTACGGCGGCCAGGCCCAGGGCCTGCACCACCGTGCGGTGGTCGGGGTGGACGCGGTCCCCGGCGTCCACCCGGGCCGCCAGTATCATCGCCATCCCCAGGATGATGGTGATCTTGGCGAACTCGGCCGGCTGGAGCGAGAATCCGCCGCCCAGCTTCAGCCACGCGCGCTGGCCGTTGATCGTCGCGCCGAGCGGGGTGAGCACGAGCAGCGCCAGCAGCACCGACAGCCCGTACAGCACCGGGACCGCGCCGCGCAGCCTGCGGTGGCCCAGCCAGATGGTGCCCACGGCCAGCGCGATGCCGCCGGCGAGGCCGAGCAGGTGGCGCCAGAGGAAGTACTGCGGGTCGCCCTCGTTCAGCTCGGTGCGGTTGCGGGTGGCGGACCACACCAGCAGGGCGCCGAGGACCGACAGCGCCATGCAGGCGAGCAGCAGCGTCCAGTCCAGGCGCCGCACGACGGAGTCGCGGGCCGTGATCCTGCTCCAGGCCGACCGCTCCTGCCAGGGCCGCCCCTCGTAGGAATGGGTGCTCACGGTGTGAAGCCCTTCTGCCGCTGGGCCTCGATCGTGCCGTCCGGGTTGATCTCCGGGAGTTCCTTCTGCGGCTTCGGCAGCAGCGCCTTGTCCTTGTGGATCCTGCCCTCGTCGTCCACCCCGTACAGCGCGTCGTAGATGTTGCGCACGGCGGGGCCGGAGGCGCCGGAGCCGGTGCCGCCCTGGGAGATCGTCATGACGATCGTGTAGTCCTCGGTGTACGTGGCGAACCACGAGGTGGTCTGCTTGCCGTGGACCTCGGCGGTACCGGTCTTGGCGTGCATGGGGATCTTGTCCTGGGGCCAGCCGGTGTCGGCGAAGCGCCAGGCCGCGGTTCCGCGGGTGGCGACGCCTTCGAGTGCCTTGTCCATCTGCCGGAGGGTCTTGCGGTCTATCGGCAGCCTGCCCCTCTTCTTCGGCTCGATCTCCTTGACGCGCTTGCCGTCCGGGCTGATGACCGCCTTGCCGACGGTGGGCTCGTACATGGTGCCGCCGTTGCTGAGGGCTCCGTAGATCACGGCCATCTGAATGGGCGTCACCAGGGTGTCGCCCTGCCCGATGGAGTAGTTGACGCTGTCGCCGGCGCGCAGCTTGTTGCCCTCCAGGCAGTTCTCGTAGGCGATCTTCTCGACGTAGTCCCCGTCCTTCTTGCCGTACTCGCACCAGGAGTCCTTGTTGGCCTCCCAGTACTCCTGCTTCCACTTCCGGTCGGGGACGCGGCCGGCGACCTCGTTGGGCAGGTCGATCCCGGTGGTCTCGCCCAGGCCGAACTCGTGGGCCATCCTGTAGAACCAGTCCTTGGGGTTCTTCTTCGGGTTCGCTCCCCCGTCCTTCTTCCACTCCTGGTGGGCGAGGGCGTAGTAGACGGTGTCGCAGGAGACCTCCAGCGCGCGGCCGAGGTCGATCATGCCGTGGTTCTGCGACTCGAAGTTCTTGAAGACCTGGCTGCCGATGCTGTACGAGGACGAGCAGTTGTAGCGTCCGTCGAACTCGTAGCCGGCCTTGACGGCCGCGGCGGTCGGGATCACCTTGAAGATCGAACCGGGCGCCGCCTGTCCCTGGATGGCCCGGTTGAGCAGCGGGTGGTTGGACTTCTTCCCGGTGAGCTCGGCGTAGTCCTTGGCGGAGATCCCGCCCACCCAGGCGTTGGGGTCGTAGTCCGGCAGGGAGGCCATCGCCACGACCCGGCCGGTCTTGGACTCCATCACCACGACCGCGCCCGCGTCCGCCTTGTAGTTCTCGCCGGTGTTGTCGTCGAACACCTTGCGGGCTTCCTTCATCGCCCTGGCCAGCTCCTTCTCGGCGACGGCCTGGACGCGGGCGTCGATGCTGGTGACCAGGCTGGAGCCGGGCTCGCCCTCGTCGCTCTCGGCCTCCCCGATGACCCGGCCGAGGTTGTCCACCCTGTACCGCGTCACGCCCGCGTCGCCGCGCAGTGCGGCGTCGTAGCTGCGCTCCAGTCCGGAGCGGCCGATCTGGTCGGAGCTGAGCAGCGGCGAGTCGCTGTCCTTGGCCTTCTCGATCTCCTCGTCGGTCACCGGCGAGAGGTAGCCCAGTACCTGCGCGGTGTGGGCGCCGTACGGGGCCGGGTAGCGGCGGACGGCGGTGGGCTCGGCGGTGATGCCGGGGAAGTCCTCGGCGCGCTCGCGGATCTGGAGCGCCTGCTGCGTGGTGGCCTCGTCGGTGATCGGGATGGGCTGGTAGGGGGAGCCGTTCCAGCACGGCTGCGGCGTCTCGGCGTCGCAGAGGCGGATCTTCTCGGACACCTCCTTGTAGGTCATGCCCAGGACGTCGGCCAGCCGGGTGAGCACGGCCTTGCCGCCGTCCTCCATCTTCATCAGCTCGGTGCGGCTGGCGGAGACCACCAGCCGGGTCTCGTTGTCGGCCAGCGGCACTCCGCGGGCGTCGAGGATGGCACCGCGCACGGCCGGCTGGACGACCTGCTGGACGTGGTTGCCCGCGGCCTTCTCCGCGTACTCCTCGCCGTTGCGGATCTGGAGGTACCACAGCCGCCCGCCGAGGGTGAACATCAGCGAGAAGACCAGGATCTGGATGGCGACCAGCCGGATGGTGACCCTGGGCGTGCGCCCGGTCTCGGGAATGTTGCTCACTGCTCCGCCTCCGTCACAGCCGCTTGACTCCCCTGATCCGTCCCACCTTGTTCCTGGACGTCCGCGTCAGGAGCCTGCCGCTCCGGGCGCCCCTCACGCGGGTCGTCCTGCCGCCCAGCCACCGGGCGCGGCCCGTGCCGAGCAGCCCGCCGCCGTATCCGGAGGCGCCGCTCGCCGTGGCGCCCGTCGCGCTGCCCGCCGCCTCGGCGAGCGGGTCGTGCTGGGTGCGGCGGGCCAGGGCCATGACCGCCGGGACGGTGAACGGTGCGAGCAGCAGGTCGTAGACGGTCGCCGTCAGCAGCAGTCCGCCCAGGCCCACGTGGCGGGCGGCGGTGTCCCCCACCAGCGCGCCGACGCCCGCGTACAGCAGGGTGGAGGAGAGCGCGGCGCCCGCCACGACGAGCATCGGGACGGTGGCGCTGCGGTGCCGGCCGTTCTCCGGCTTCGTCAGGCCGGCGGCGTAGCCGACGACGCACAGCACCAGGGCGTACCGGCCCACGGCGTGGTCGGCGGGCGGTGCCAGGTCGGCCAGCAGTCCGGCGCCGAAGCCGACCAGGGCGCCGCCCGTGTGGCCGTACACCAGTGCCAGGCCGAGGACGGTCAGCAGCAGCAGGTCCGGGACGGCGCCCGGGAGCTGGAGCCGGGCCAGCACGCTGACCTGGACGACCAGGGCGACGACGAGGAGCGCGGTCGAGAGCAGGATCCGGTTGAGGTGCATCGCTGTAGGTCAGCTCCTGGAGGGGCCGGGGTCGGGGGTCGCCCCGGCGGAGGGGGTGGCTCCGCCGGAGGGGGCGGCCCCCTCGGAGGGGCCGGCGCCCGCGGAGGGGGTGGCGGTCACCGTGACCGTCGGGGCGGGCTTGGCCTTCGGTTTCGGCGGGAGCACCGCGTCGCGCGGATCGGCGCGCGGCGCCTTGACGACGACGCCGACGGTGTCGAGCTTGGTGAAGCCCACGTACGGCCGCACCCGCACCGTCCTGGTGAGGCCGCCGCTGTGCGGGTCGACCTGGATGACCTCCCCGACCGGCACGCCGGGGACGAACGGCCTGTCGTTGCTGGAGCCGAAGGTGACCAGGCGGTCGCCCTTCTTCACCTCGGCCTTGCTGTTGAGGAGCTGGACGGTCAGGGCGCTGTCGCCGCGGCCGTTGGCGAAGCCCAGCTCGTTCGTGCCCTCCACCCGGGTGCCGACGGTGAAGTCGGGGTCGTTGGCGAGCAGCACGGTGGAGGTGCTCGGCCCGACGGTGGTCACCCGGCCGACGAGCCCGTCGCCGTTGATGACGGTCATGTCGCGCCTGATGCCGTCCCGCTCCCCGACGTCGAGGGTGACGGTCCAGGAGAAGCCCTGGGCGGCGCCGATCCCGATGACCTGGGCGGCCTTGATGCCGTACTGCCCGGCGCCCGCGGTCCTGAGGAGCCTGTCCAGTTCGCGCGCCCGGGTGCCGTCCCGTTCGGAGTCGGCGAGAAGCTGCTTCAACTCCGCGTTCTCTCGCTCCAGTTGGCTGATCCGGTCGTGGCGCTCACCGGAGTCCCGTACGGCGGCGATGGCGTTGCCCACGGGATCGACGGCGGTGGCGACGCCGTTCTCCACCGGACCGAGGACGGATGCCGTGACCTCCCGTGCTCCGTCGAGCGGCGAGCGCTCGCCCCCGCGGATGTCCACCGTGATCAGTGCGAACGCGATGGCAACCAGCAGGACGAGCAGCAGCCGGCTCTCTCGTGTGTCTCTCACGTGCGACGGCCGTGCCTTCCCGTTGTCGGAGTTGTCTGACCGTGGTGTCGTTCCGTGTCCGCGGCGCGCCCGGCGGCCGGGCGGGGCGCCGCGGCCCGGACGGCTCCGCGCCGTGCCCGGTGACGGCGGCGGGACCGGGAGGGCTCCCCGGTCCCGCCGCCGTCACCGGCGCGGCTGCGAGTCGAGCACCTGCTGGAGCGCCTCGAACTCCTCGACGCACTTGCCGGAGCCCAGCGCCACGGAGTCCAGCGGGTTCTCGGCGATGTGGATGGGCATGCCCGTCTCCCGCCGCAGCCGCTCGTCCAGACCGCGCAGGAGGGCGCCGCCCCCGGTGAGCACGATGCCGCGGTCCATGATGTCGCCGGAGAGCTCGGGCGGGCACTTGTCGAGGGTCGTCTTCACCGCGTCCACGATGGAGTTGACGGGCTCCTCGATGGCCTTGCGGATCTCGGCGGCCGAGATCACCACGGTCTTCGGCAGCCCGCTGACCAGGTCGCGGCCGCGGACCTCGGTGTGCTCGTCGGCCTCCATGTCGTACGCCGAGCCGATCGAGATCTTGATGCTCTCGGCGGTGCGCTCACCGAGGAGGAGGCTGTACTCCTTCTTGATGTGGTGGATGATCGCGTTGTCCAGCTCGTCGCCCGCGACGCGGATGGACTGGGCCGTGACGATCCCGCCGAGGGAGATCACCGCGACCTCGGTGGTGCCGCCGCCGATGTCGACGACCATGTTGCCCGTCGCCTCGTGGACCGGAAGGCCCGAACCGATCGCGGCGGCCATCGGCTCCTCGATGATGTGCACCTGCCTGGCACCGGCCTGCGTCGAGGCCTCGATGACCGCACGGCGCTCGACGCCCGTGATACCGGAGGGAACGCAGACGACCACCCGGGGGCGCGCGAGGTAACGCCGCTTGTGGATTTTGAGAATGAAGTAGCGGAGCATCCGCTCGGTGATCTCGAAGTCGGCGATGACGCCGTCCTTCAGGGGGCGGACCGCCACGATGTTGCCAGGGGTGCGGCCGATCATCTTCTTCGCCTCGGCGCCGACCGCGAGGATTCCGCCGGTGTTGGTGTTGATGGCGACGACCGACGGCTCGTTGAGGACGATTCCGCGACCCCTGACGTACACCAGCGTGTTGGCGGTCCCGAGGTCGACAGCCATGTCACGGCCGATGAACGACATGTTGTTCGCCATGAGGATACGTCAGGCCTTCCAACTGGAGCGATGTGAGAGGGAGGACGACAGCGTGCGCTGAGGGGCGCGGAGAAGTTTCCATCGTAGTCGCGCTCGTTCGAACGCGGCGGGAGGGTTCCTCCTCCGTCATTGTCGGCGGAACGCGTGCCATCCCCGTAAGGGCTGACGTCGCGTCCGGGTGATTCGTTCCCCCGAGTGGGGGTGGATTCACTGTGGGGCGATCGAATTCCATCGATCGCCCCAGGTCAAGAGATTCGCGAAGATGACACGCCGTCATCCGTGTGAGGGAAAGAAAATCTTCAGTTCCCTCTCCGCGGACTCCTCGGAGTCCGAGGCGTGGATGAGGTTCTCACGCACGATCGTTCCGAAGTCCCCCCGGATGGAGCCGGGCGGCGCGGCGATCGGGTCGGTCGGGCCCGCCAGACCGCGGACGCCCTCGATCACCCTTTCGCCCTCGACCACCATCACCACGGCCGGACCCGACGCCATGAACTCCAGCAGCGGCTCGTAGAACGGGCGGCCGACGTGCTCGGCGTAGTGCTGCTCCAGCGTCTCGCGGTCCAGCGTGCGCAGCTCCATCGCGCTGATCCGCCAGTCGGCCTTGCGCTCGATCCGTCCGACGATCTCGCCGATCAGGCCCCGCCTGACCGCGTCGGGCTTGAGGATGACGAGAGTGCGCTGGCTCATGGGCTGCGGCTCCTTCGGAGTGCGGCGGAACAAGGGATTCACAAGTGCTCGAAAGGCTACAGCGGCGCCGCCGGAAACCCGGCGGCGCCACCTGTCAGACGGTGTCGGCCCCGGCCGCGAAGCGGGCCTTGGCCTCGTCGATCTTCCGGCCGAAGTGGACCGACGCCCACCACAGCCCGGCGAAGAGCGCGCCGAGGAAGAACATCGCCGGGACGACGAAGCCGGACGCGATCAGACCGATCTGCAGCGCCCAGCCCAGTTGCAGCGCCCCGGGCCGGCCGAGCACGCCGCACAGCACCAGGCACAGCGCCATCGCCACACCGCTGACGGTCCACACCGTCGTCGCCGGCAGGTCGCCGAGTCTCATCGCCACCAGTCCGGCGAAACCGATGACGAGGAACTCGCCGATGAGGGTGGAGGCGCAGAGCGTGCGCATCAACGGTCCTTTCCGAGGAGCAGCCGGGCCTCGCCGACGGTGAAGACCGAGCCGGTGACGAGTACGCCGGCACCGGCGTACTCGCCCTCCTCCTCGGCCAGGGTGACGGCCTCCTCCAGCGCGTCGTCGAGCCGGGGCTCGACCTGGACCCGCTCCTCGCCGAAGACCTCCACGGCCAGCGCCGCGAGTTCGTCCACGTCCATGGCGCGGGTGGTGGTGTTACGGGTGACCACGACCTCGGCGAAGATCGGCTCGAAGGCCTCCAGCAGCCCCCGCACGTCCTTGTCGGCGCTGGGGGCGACCACCCCGACCAGGCGGCTGAAGCCGAACGCCTCGGTGACCGCCTCGGCCGTGGCCCGCGCGCCCGCCGGGTTGTGGGCGGCGTCCAGCACGACGGTCGGGCTGCGGCGCACCACCTCCAGGCGCCCCGGCGAGGTCACGGAGGCGAAGGCGGCGCGGACGGCGTCGATGTCCAGGGTGCGGACCTGCTCGGCGCCGATGCCGAAGAACGCCTCCACGGCGGCCAGCGCCACGGCGGCGTTGTGCGCCATGTGGGCGCCGTGCAGCGGCAGGAAGACCTCCGGGTACTCGCCGCCCAGCCCGCGCAGGGTCAGCAGCTGGCCGCCGACGGCGACCTCGCGGGCGACGACGCCGAACTCCAGCCCCTCGCGGGCGACGGTGGCGTCCGTCTCCGCGGCCCTGCGCAGGATCACCGAGGCGGCCTCCACCGGCTGCTGGGCCAGGACGACGGTGGCGCCCGGCTTGACGATGCCGGACTTCTCCTCCGCGATCTTCCCGGGCGTGTCGCCGAGCCGGTCGGTGTGGTCCAGCGAGATCGGGGTGACGACGGCGACGCCCGCGTCGATCACGTTGGTGGCGTCCCAGGTCCCGCCCATGCCGACCTCGACGACCGCCACGTCCACGGGGGCGTCGGCGAAGGCGGCGTAGGCCATGCCGGTCAGCACCTCGAAGAACGACAGCCGGTGCTCGGAAGAGGCGTCGACCATCTCGACGTACGGCTTGATGTCCCGGTACGTCTCGATGAACCTCTCGGGTGCGATGGGCGCGCCGTCCAGGCTGATCCGCTCGGTCATGGCCTGCACGTGCGGGCTGCTGTAGCGGCCGGTGCGCAGGTCGAAGGCGCTCAGGAGCGCCTCGATCATCCGGGCGGTGGTGGTCTTGCCGTTGGTGCCGGTGATGTGGATGCAAGGGTAGGAGCGCTGGGGTTCGCCCAGGACGTCCATCAGGGCGGCGATGCGCTTCAGCGAGGGGTCCAGCCGCGTCTCCGGCCAGCGCCCCACCAGCTCGTCCTCCACCTCGCGCAGCGCCCGGTCCAGCTCGGGGTCCGCGGGCCGGGTGGGCAGGTCGCCCGGGGGCGGTCCCGCCTGGGTGCGGAGGGTGCGGCTGCCCGCCTCGATCACGGCCATGTCGGGGTCGCGGTCGGTCTCGGCGCCGATGATCTCGTCGAACTTCTCGACCAGGTCGGGCTCGTCGTCGTGGCCGTTGCCGGAACCGTCGTGCGGGGGGTGCTCACTCACTGTTTCAGTGTACGGAGACGGCCGCGGCCGCCACGCCCGGGCGGGGGTGGCGGCCGCGGCCGTACCGTCGTGCCGGTGTGCCGGCGGCGTCAGCCCTGCGGCAGCGCCTCCAGCTGGGCCGAGATCCGGGCGATGTCCGCCTCGGCCTGCGCCTTGCGGGCGCGGATCTTCTCGACCACCTGGTCGGGGGCCTTGGAGAGGAAGCCCTCGTTGCCGAGCTTGGCGGTGGTCTGGGCCAGCTCCTTCTCCGCCGCCGCCAGGTCCTTCGCCAGCCGCTTGCGCTCGGCCGCGAAGTCGATCGCCCCGGAGAGGTCCAGCTCGACCTTCGCGCCCGCCACCGGCAGGGACGCGGTGGGCTGGAAGTCCTCGCCCGCCGGCGTGAGCCGGGACAGGGAGCGGATGGCCGCCTCGTGCGCCGCCAGGGCCGTGCCGTCCAGGGTCAGCCGGGCCGGGACGCGCTGGCCGGGCTGGAGGCCCTGGTCGGCGCGGAACCGGCGGACCTCGGTGATCACCTGCTGGAGCTCGGCGATCTCCCGCTCGGCCGCCGCGTCGCGGAAGCCGGAGTCGGCCGGCCAGTCGGCGATCACGACGGACTCCCCGCCGGTCAGCGTCGTCCACAGCGCCTCGGTGACGAACGGCATCACCGGGTGGAGCAGCCGCAGCGTGACGTCCAGGACCTCGCCCAGGACGCGGGCGGAGCGGCGGGCGGCCTGGCCGCCCTCGGCGAAGGTGGTCTTGGACAGCTCGACGTACCAGTCGAAGACCTCGTCCCACGCGAAGTGGTAGAGGAGGTCGGAGAGCTTGGCGAACTGGTAGTCGTCGTAGTACGCGTCCACCTCCGCCACGACCGTGTTCAGCCGGGAGAGGATCCAGCGGTCGGTCGGCGACAGCTCCTCGGGCGCGGGCAGGTCGCCCTCGACCGTGGCGCCGTTCATCAGCGCGAAGCGGGTGGCGTTCCAGACCTTGTTGGCGAAGTTGCGGGACGCCTGGACCCAGTCCTCGCCGATGGGCACGTCGACTCCGGGGTTGGCGCCGCGCGCCAGGGTGAAGCGGACGGCGTCGGAGCCGTACTTGTCCATCCAGTCCAGCGGGTCGACGACGTTGCCGAAGGACTTCGACATCTTCTTGCCGAACTGGTCGCGGACCATGCCGTGCAGCACGATCTGGTGGAACGGCGGGGTGCCGTCCATCGCGTACAGGCCGAACATCATCATCCGGGCGACCCAGAAGAAGAGGATGTCGTACCCGGTGACCAGGACGGAGTTCGGATAGAACTTCTCCAGGCTCTCGGTCTTCTCCGGCCAGCCCAGCGTGGAGAAGGGCCACAGGCCGGAGGAGAACCAGGTGTCCAGGACGTCGCTCTCCTGGTGCCAGCCCTCGCCGCTCGGGGGCTCCTCGTCCGGTCCGACGCAGACCGTCTCGCCGTTCGGGCCGTACCAGACGGGGATGCGGTGGCCCCACCACAGCTGGCGGGAGATGCACCAGTCGTGGAGGTTGTCCACCCAGTCGAAGTAGCGCTTGGCCATCTCCTTGGGGTGGATGGAGACCCGGCCGTCGCGGACCGCGTCGCCCGCGGCCTTCGCCAGCGGACCGACCTTGACCCACCACTGCATCGACAGCCGCGGCTCGATGGTGGTCTTGCAGCGCGAGCAGTGGCCGACGGAGTGGACGTACGGGCGCTTCTCGGCGACGATCCGCCCCTCGGCGCGCAGCGCGGCGACGACCGCCGAGCGGGCCTCCAGCCGGTCCAGGCCCTGGAACGGACCGTGGGCGGTGATCACGGCGTGCTCGTCCATGACCGTGACGGCGGGCAGGTCGTGGCGGCGGCCGATCTCGAAGTCGTTCGGGTCGTGGGCCGGGGTGACCTTGACGGCACCCGTGCCGAACTCCGGGTCGACGTGCTCGTCCGCGACGATCGGGATACGGCGGCCGGTGAGCGGCAGCTCGATCTCGGTGCCGACGAGGTGGGCGTAGCGCTCGTCACCGGGGTGGACCGCCACGGCGGTGTCGCCGAGCATCGTCTCGGCGCGGGTGGTGGCGACGACGATGGAGTTCTCGCCCTCGCCGTAGCGGATGGAGACCAGCTCGCCGTCCTGGTCGGCGTACTCCACCTCGATGTCGGAGATGGCCGTCAGGCAGCGCGGGCACCAGTTGATGATCCGCTCGGCCCGGTAGATCAGCTCGTCGTCGTAGAGCCGCTTGAAGATCGTCTGGACTGCGCGGGAGAGCCCCTCGTCCATGGTGAAGCGCTCGCGCGACCAGGCGACGCCGTCGCCCAGGCGCCGCATCTGGCCGGAGATCTGCCCGCCGGACTCGGCCTTCCACTGCCACACGCGCTCGACGAACGCCTCGCGGCCCAGGTCGTGGCGGGACTTGCCCTCCTTGGCCAGCTCGCGCTCGACGACGTTCTGGGTGGCGATGCCCGCGTGGTCCATGCCCGGCTGCCACAGCGTCTCGAAGCCCTGCATGCGCTTGCGGCGGGTGAGGGCGTCGATCAGCGTGTGCTCGAAGGCGTGGCCCAGGTGGAGGCTGCCGGTGACGTTGGGCGGGGGGATGACGACCGTGTACGGCGGCTTGTCGCTGCCGGCGTCCGCCTCGAAGTAACCGCGCTCTACCCAGCGCTCGTACAGCTTCCCCTCTACCTCGGCCGGAACGTACTGGGTCGGCAGACTGGCATGGGCGCTGTTCGACGGCTCCGCCCCGGCGGGGGTCGGGCTCTGCTGAGTGTTCTCGGTCACGACCGCCAGTGTACGGGCGACATTGTCGCAGTCTCGAATCGGTTTGGGGACCGGCGGCGCCGGGGAGAGCCGCCATCCGCGAGGATGGGGGCTGCTGTTCATGTGCATGTCCAACAAAGGGGGAACCCGTCATGAGTTACAGCCAGCCGCCGCCGCAGCCCGGCCCGTACGGCCAGCAGCCTCCGCAGCAGCCGGGCTACGGCTACCCGCAGCAGCCGCAGGGCCAGCCCGGGTACGGCTACCCGCAGCAGCCCGGATATCCGCAGCAGCACGGTTTCCCCCAGCAGCAGGGCCACCCCCAGCAGGGTGGCTACCCGCCGCAGCCCGGCCCGTACGGGCCCCAGCCGGGCTATCCCCAGCAGCCCGATCCCTACGGCCAGCAGCCGGGGTACCCCCAGCAGCCCGGCCCCTACGTCCCCCCGCCCCAGCAGGGCGGCGGCGGTGGCAAGAAGGCCGGCATCGTCATCGGCGCCGTCGCGGTCGTGGCCGCGCTCGCGGTGGGCGCCTGGCTGGTCTTCGGCGGTGGTGGCGGCGACCTTGCGGACGACGGCCCGCACAAGCTGGAGCTGAAGGACACCGCCGGCGGGATGTACAAGGTCCCCAACACGGACGGCCGGAGCGGGCAGGACGACACCCTGAAGACCAAGCTTCCCGTCGGCAACCCCACCAGCGTCGCCGCCGGCTACAGCGGCACCAAGCCGACCGGCGCCGCGGAGGACTCCATCGCGACGCTGACGGACATGGTGGTCTTCTCCGGCGTCTACGGCGAGGTGAAGGACCCCGGAAAGACCCTCGACGCCTTCTTCGCCCTCATGCGGGCCGAGATGCAGAAGGACCCCTCGAACCAGAAGACCGAGTTCGAGGGCGAGCCCCAGGAGGTGACCCCCGAGGGAGCCGACGGAGCCCTGGTCCAGTGCCAGAAGATGGTCCCCGCCGAGGGCACGGAGGTGAAGCCCGGCGACCCGGAGTCCATCCACGTGTGCGCCTGGGCCGACTACAGCACCTTCGGCACGGTCACGCCGGTGGGCAGGCAGGCTCCGCACGACCTCGACGGCATGGCCGAGCTGCTCGGCAAGATGCGCCAGGACCTGCGCGTCGCGAAGTGACCCGCCGCTCCCGGACGGCACGGATGCGCGGGCGGCGGACACGGCGAAGGCGCCCGGCGGGATCTCCCGCCGGGCGCCTTCCCTCACGACTGCGGCTCGGCCCTACGCGCTCTTCTCCCGCGGGCCCTGGTCGCCGCGGGTCCGCGGCACCAGGGTGGGGTTGACGTTGGAGTGGACGACGTCGGCGGTGATCACCACGCGGGCCACGTCCTTGCGGGAGGGCACCTCGTACATCACCGACATCAGCACCTCCTCCATGATCGCGCGCAGGCCCCGTGCTCCCGTGCCGCGGAGGATCGCCTGGTCGGCGATGGCCTCCAGCGCCGGGCGGTCGAAGTCCAGCTCCACCCCGTCGAGCTCGAAGAGCCGCTGGTACTGCTTGACCAGCGCGTTGCGCGGCTCGACCAGGATCTTCAGCAGGGCCTCGCGGTCGAGGTTGTGGACGGAGGTGATGACCGGCAGGCGGCCGATGAACTCCGGGATCATGCCGAACTTGACCAGGTCCTCGGGCATGACGTCCTCGAACTGGTTGCTCGCCTCGATCTCGCGCTTGGAGCGGATCGTGGCGCCGAAGCCGATGCCCTTGGCGCCCGCCCGGGACTCGATGATCTTCTCCAGGCCGGCGAAGGCGCCGCCCACGATGAACAGCACGTTCGTGGTGTCGATCTGGATGAACTCCTGGTGCGGGTGCTTCCGCCCGCCCTGCGGCGGCACGGAGGCCGTGGTGCCCTCCAGGATCTTCAGCAGCGCCTGCTGCACGCCCTCCCCGGAGACGTCCCGGGTGATGGAGGGGTTCTCGCTCTTGCGGGCGACCTTGTCGATCTCGTCGATGTAGATGATCCCGGTCTCGGCCTTCTTCACGTCGTAGTCGGCGGCCTGGATCAGCTTCAGGAGGATGTTCTCGACGTCCTCGCCCACATAGCCGGCCTCGGTCAGGGCGGTGGCGTCGGCGATGGCGAAGGGGACGTTCAGCATCCGGGCGAGGGTCTGCGCCAGCAGCGTCTTGCCGGAGCCCGTGGGACCGAGGAGGAGGATGTTGGACTTGGCCAGCTCGATGCCGTCGTCCCGGCCCTGCGAACCGCCGTTCTCACCCGCCTGAACCCGCTTGTAGTGGTTGTAGACGGCGACGGAGAGGGCCTTCTTCGCGGCCTCCTGACCGACGACGTAGCTCTCCAGGAACTCGTAGATCTCCCGCGGCTTGGGCAGCTCGTCCCAGCGCGTCTCGGAGGTGTCCGCGAGCTCCTCCTCGATGATCTCGTTGCAGAGGTCGATGCACTCGTCGCAGATGTACACGCCCGGCCCCGCGATGAGCTTCTTCACCTGCTTCTGGCTCTTGCCGCAGAACGAGCACTTGAGCAGATCGCCGCCGTCTCCGATGCGTGCCACGAGGTGCTTCTCCTTCGCCTGGGATCCGTCGAGTTCCACGAACCCGGGTGCTTGCTCTGGGCCTTGGCGGGGGCGGCCCCCGGACCCCCTAAGACGGTACCCTGCCCGACCCCCCGAATGGGCCCCCCTCGGACCGACTCGACCCGAGGGGGACGCGGGTATTCAGGGGAATCAAGCGGGTTCGGCGGAATTATCCGAGCCCGACCGAGGTCTTGCGAGTGGAGATGATCTGGTCGATCAGCCCGTACTCCAGCGACTCCTCGGCGGTGAGGATCTTGTCCCGTTCGATGTCCTGGCTGATCTGCTCGATCGGCTTGTTGGAGTGCTTGGCGAGCATCTCCTCCAGCTGCGTCCGCATCCGCTGCACCTCGTTGGCCGCGATCTCCAGGTCGGAGACCTGGCCGCGGCCGGTCTCGGTGTACGGCTGGTGGATCAGCACCCTGGCGTTGGGCAGCGCCATCCGCTTGCCGGGCGTGCCGGCGGCGAGCAGCACGGCCGCGGCCGAGGCCGCCTGGCCCATGCAGACCGTCTGGATGTCCGGCTTGACGAACTGCATCGTGTCGTAGATGGCCGTCAGCGCCGTGAAGGAGCCACCAGGCGAGTTGATGTAGACCGAGATGTCCCGGTCGGGGTCCATCGACTCCAGGCACAGCAGCTGCGCCATGACGTCGTTGGCCGAGGCGTCGTCGATCTGCACGCCGAGGAAGATGACGCGCTCCTCGAAGAGCTTGGCGTACGGGTCGTACTCGCGCACGCCCTGCGAGGTGCGCTCCACGAAGCGCGGAACGACGTACCGGGCCTCGGCCGCCGGCCCGTCGTAGCGGGCCTGGAGCCGGTCGTAGATCCCGGCGCCGGGGAAGGTGTGCTGACTGTTCATGGGGCTGTGCACCGTCCTGGTGAGGTGAGCTGGCTGCGGTCGTGGGGCTGCGGAACGTCCGGGCTCACGCGCCCGTGCCGCCACCGCCCGGAAGCTGCGAGGCAGAGCCGTAGACCTCGTCGATCAGTCCGTACTCCTTGGCCTCCTGGGCGGTGAACCAGCGGTCGCGGTCGGCGTCGCGGTTCCACTGCTCCTCGGTCTGGCCGGTGTGCAGCGCCGACAGGCGCGCCATCTTCTTCTTCGTGCGCAGCAGCTGCTCGGCGTGGATCTTGATGTCGGAGGCCGATCCCGCCAGGCCCGCGGAGGGCTGGTGGATGAGGATCTCGGCGTTCGGCAGCGCGAAGCGCTTGCCCGGGGTGCCCGCGCTGAGCAGGAACTGGCCCATCGAGGCGGCCAGGCCCATCGCGATGGTCACCACGTCGTTCTTGATGTACTGCATGGTGTCGTAGATCGCCATGCCGGCCGTGATCGAGCCGCCCGGGCTGTTGATGTAGAGGTAGATGTCCTTGTCCGGGTCAGCGGCCAGGAGGAGCAGCTGAGCGGTGATCCGGTTGGCGATCTCGTCGTCGACCGGCTGGCCGAGGAAGATGATCCGCTCGTTGAGCAGTCGGTTGTAGACCTGGTCGCCGAGGCCACCGATGGTCGGCTCGGTGGCGGCGTAGGGCATCGGAAGCTTCACGTGTCCACCTGCTCGTGTAACGGACGGCTCGTCTCTCACTGGGCCGTCTCTGAGTCTTCGTGTACTTGGACCCTAACGCGCGGGTCCGACTGCGCCATCCCGGTCCGAGAACTGTTCGCTGTTAGCGCAGGGAGCGTTCCCGCAGGTGAGGTCGGCGTGTTCCGCCGTACGCGAACGGGCCCGCACGCGGTTCGCGTACGGGCCCGTTCCCTGGAACGTTCGGGCAGGCGGGTGGCGCCCCGGGGTCAGCCCTCGGACTTCTCCCCGCCCTGCTCGGCGGACTCCTCGGAGGAGGTCTCGGCGCCCTCCGCCTCGGCGGTCGCGGCCTCGGCGGTCTCGCCGTCCTCGGCCTCGTCCTCCTCGTCCTCCAGGTCGACGACCTCACCGTTGCTGTCGGTGACCTTGGCGGCCTCCACGACCAGCGCGAGAGCCTTGCCGCGGGCGACCTCGCCGACCAGCATCGGCACCTGGCCGCTCTCGACGATGGCCTGGGCGAACTGGTCGGGGCTCATGCCGGAGGACTGGGCACGGCGCACCAGGTGCTCGGTGAGCTCCTCCTGGTTGACGTTCAGCTTCTCCTTGGCGACCAGCTCGTCCAGGATGAACTGCGTCCGGATGCCCTTCTCCGCCTGCTCCTTGAGCTCGGCCTCGAACTCCTCCTCGGACTTCTCCTGCATCCGCAGGTAGGCCGCGAGGTCCATGCCGAGCTGCGGAAGCTGGTGGTTGACCAGGTTGTGCTTGCGGGTGTTGATCTCGTCCTGGAGGAGCTTCTCCGGGATCGGGACCTCGACCAGGGAGATCAGGGCGTCGAGCACCTTCTCCTGGGCCTGGGTGGCCTGGTCGTACTTCTTCATCCGCTCCAGGCGCTTGCGGGTGTCGGCCCGCAGCTCCTCGATGGTGTCGAACTCGCTGGCCATCTGGGCGAAGTCGTCGTCCAGCTCGGGGAGTTCACGGGCGGAGACGGAGGTGACGTCCACCTTCACCTCGGCCTCGCGGCCCGCGGCGGAGCCGCCCTTGAGCTCGGAGGTGAAGGTCGCGGAGCCGCCGGCCTCCAGGCCGGTGACGGCCTCGTCGATGCCGTCCAGCAGCTCGCCGGAGCCGATGACGTAGTCGATCCCCTTGGCGACGCCGTCCTCCAGGACCTCGCCGTCGACCTTGGCCTCCAGGTCGACCTTGACGACGTCCCCCTCGGCGGCGGGGCGCTCGACCACGGTGGTGGAGGCGAAGCGCTCGCGCAGCTGCCCGACCGCCTTCTCCACGTCCTCGTCGGCGACCTCGACGGCGTCGACGGTGACCTCGATGCCCGAGTAGTCCGGGATCTCGATCGCGGGGCGGACGTCGACCTCGGCGGTGAAGGCGAGGAGCTCGTTGTCCTTCAGCTCGGTGATGTCGACCTCGGGCTGGCCCAGCGGGCTGAGCTCGCCCTCCTCGACGGCCTCCTGGTAGAGCTTCGGGAGCGCGTCGTTGACCGCCTCCTCAAGGACCGCACCACGGCCGAAGCGCTGGTCGATCACCCGGGCGGGGACCTTGCCCTTGCGGAAGCCGGGCACCGTGACCTGCTGGTTGATCTTCTTGTACGCCGCGTCGAGGCTGGGCTTCAGCTCCTCGAAGGGCACCTCGACAGTGAGCCGAACCCGAGTGGGGTTCAGGGTCTCCACGGCGCTCTTCACGGTCGGTCTCCTTGGGGCTGACTGCTGGGAACTCTTACTTCTCGAGGCGCCCCGTACGCAGACACGACACCGGCAGGCGCGTCTTTCATAGTACGTGGTCGGGGTGGCCGGATTCGAACCGACGACCTTCCGCTCCCAAAGCGGACGCGCTACCAAGCTGCGCCACACCCCGTCCGTGCGACACGTAGCGTACATGCCGTACGATGCAGAGCGTGCCGCACGCGGTGTGACCGGTTGGCTATGATCTGCCTGTCCGTGATCCGCGGTGGCGCTGCGGGCGTAGCTCAATGGTAGAGCCCCAGTCTTCCAAACTGGCTACGCGGGTTCGATTCCCGTCGCCCGCTCCACGGGAAACGGCCCGGCTCCCTCTCGGGAGCCGGGCCGTTCGCCGTCTTCGGGAACCGGTCCTCAGAGACTGATCTGGTTGATCGACTCGGCGAGCGAGTTGAAGAAGCGGTTTATCGCCGGGGCCATGCCCGTGGAGGCCAGGAAGAAACCGAAGAGGACCGCGACGAGCGCGGGCCCGGCCTTCAGGGAACCGCCGCGGATGAGCACGACCATGATGACCGCCAAGAGCAGCACCACTGACAGTGAAATGGCCACAACTGATCACACCCTCGGTCGCAACGCCTCTGCGCCGGCCGCGCCGGCCCGGGAACCCTCCGCCGCGTCCCCGCAGAGCACCATCGTGCCACCAACTGCCGTGCGCACGTAGGCCGTCGGCGGATCGGCCGGGCCCGGGCGTGTCACCGCGGCCGCTCCCGGCGCCCCTCCCCGGCCGGCCGCCCGAAGGCGCGGCGCCGGGTCGCCGGGGTCCCGGAGACGTCTGCCGGACCCGTTGAGTGCAACATGCAACGACCACCCCGTCCGGATCATCCGCCGACGCCGCCGGCGGCTCTCCGGAAGTGAATTCGGCGGCATTGTGGCACGAATCACCCGGGAACCGAATCGATCAAAAAACAACGCCACCTTGGCGGGCATTTCGCCCATAAGGCGCGCTCGAATGCGGTCAAAAGCCCCTTGCCGGACACTTCCTGTCCCACAGGCTCCGGGGCAGGGCAATCCATCGGCGGTCTGGAATAATTCATCCGCCGGGGGTACTCGGATCACCGCGAATTCACCCACGGAAGGCCTTCCACTAAGGTGCGGCAGATGTTCCACGCTGGCTACGAGCGCTCCCCGCTTCCCCCCGCCCGGCTCGACACGGGCGAGCAGCCGGTCCCGGCCGGCCCCGAGGCCCCACCGGCCGGACCCGCGGGAAGACCCGGGAGAGTCCGGCAGTCCGGCGGGACCAGGCAGCGGGACGCGTTCTTCGACAACGCCAAGTACCTGGCCATCGTCCTGGTCGTCGTGGGTCACACCTGGGGACTGATGCTCTCCGACTCACGGGCCGTGAACGCGGCGTACAACTTCCTCTACACCTTCCACATGCCGGCGTTCATCGTGATCTCCGGCTACTTCTCCCGCAGCTTCGACATGCGCCCGGACCGGCTGCGGCGGCTGGTGACCGGCGTGGTCGTGCCGTACGTGGTCTTCGAGACCGCCTACACCCTGCTCGTCAAGCGCCGTGTGGAGGGCGTGACCGACTACCCCGTCAGCCTGCTCGACCCCTGGTACCTGACCTGGTTCCTGGTGGCGCTGTTCGTGTGGCGGCTGACCACCCCGCTGTGGAAGATCGTGCGCTGGCCCGTTCCGCTGGCCCTGGCGATCTCGCTCCTGGCCTCCGCCTCCCCCGACATCGGCAACGACCTGGACTTCCAGCGGGTGCTGCAGTTCCTGCCGTTCTTCGTCATCGGGCTGTGCCTGCGGCCCGAGCACTTCGAACTCGTGCGGCGGCGCGAGGCGCGGCTGCTGGCCGTGCCGGTCATGGCGGTGGCCCTGGCGTTCTCCTACTGGGCGGCGCCGAGGATGAACTTCGAGTGGTTCTACCACCGCGACAGCGGCCCGGAGCTGGGAGTGCCCTGGTGGGTCGGCGTCCTGATGAACCTGGCGCTGCTGGGCTGCTCGCTGCTGCTGACCGCCTGCTTCCTCGCCCTGGTCCCCCGGCGCCACATGTGGTTCACCGCGCTGGGCGCCGGGACGCTGTACGGCTACCTGCTGCACGGCTTCCTCATCCGGTGGCTCCGGGCCGAGGAGGTGATGGACACCCACGCCTGGCTCACCGAGCCGCTGGGCATCCTCGCCGTGACGGCCGTCGCCGCGGCCGTGGGCACGCTGCTGTGCACCGGTCCGGTGCAGCGGACGTTCCGGTTCGTGATGGAGCCCAGGATGGCGTGGTTCTTCAGGAAGGACGCCGCCGAGGCCGCCCGTGAGCGCGCCGCCGGGCAGGGCGGCGGAGGCGCGGACGTCCCCGCCGCCAGGGTGCCCGCCTCCCGCTGAGCGCCCCCGCCGGCCGCCCGTGGGTCTACCGTTCCGCGGCGCCGTACGGCTCCCGCCGCCCGGCCTTGAGTTCCCTCAGGGCCCTGCGGCTGAGGCCGTCGGCGCCGCGCGTCGTCTCCGGGAGGCGGTAGCGCGGCGTGAGTCGCAGCGTGTGGGCGCAGGCGTGGTCCAGGGAGATCCCGTGGCCGGCCGAGACGAACACCGGCTTGACCCCGGGCCGGGTGCGCAGCGCCCGGCCCACCACCTCCGGCGGGGACCGGAGCGGGTCCAGCAGCGGTGAGGAGTCGCCGCGCAGCGGCCCCGGCTCGGCGTGGTCGAAGACGAAGGGCGACTTGGCCACCCCGAAGCACGGCAGCCCGGTCAGCACGCCCAGGTGCACCGCCAGCCCGGCCCGCCTCGGGTGGGCGTAGCCGTAGCCGTCGCAGACCACCACCTCGGGCGGGGCGCTCAGCTCCTCCAGCACCGCCAGCACCCCGGGCAGCTCCCGGAAGGCGAGCAGGCCGGGGACGTACGGGAAGCGGCTGCGGCCGGTGTGGACGGCCTCCTCCACCACTTCCAGCGTGTCCGCGTCGAGCACCACGGCCGCCGCGACCAGCAGGTCGCTCTCCTCGTCGTACGTCACGTCGACCCCGGCGATCCTGCGCACCTCCCCGGGCGCGGGCCCGGGGCTCGACAGGTCCGCCGCCGCGCGGATCCGCTCCTGCTCGGCCACCGCCTCCGCCTCGGTGGCGGGCCACCCTCCGGCCGTCGGCGCCCCCATGGTGTCCTCCCGGTCGGTCACGGCGTCAGTCACGGCGTATCAGCAGCAGGGCCCGGTCGTCGTTGACGTCGCGGGCGACGGCCTCGATCAGGTGCCACGCGGCCCCCTCGAACCCGGTGACGACATAGCGGTCGGCCTCGCCGTCAGCCGGTCCATGCCCTCGGTCAGCTCGCGCTCGGCGGTCTCCACCAGGCCGTCCGTGAAGAGCATCAGGACGTCGCCGGAGCGCAGACTGCCCTTGACCGCGTCGAACTGGGCTCCGTCGTAGACGCCCAGGAGCGGTCCCTCCCCCGCCTTCTCCTCCCAGCGTCCGCTGCCCGCGTGGAGCTGGAGCGCGGGGACGTGCCCGGCGGAGTACAGCTCGTAGTCGCCGCTGTCGAGGTCCAGGACGAGGTGGACGGAGGTGGCGAAGCCCTCCTGCCAGTCCTGGCGCAGCAGGTAGGCGTTGGCGGCCGGCAGGAAGGCGTGCGGGGGCAGGGAGCCCAGCAGCCCCCCGAAGGCCCCGGACAGCAGCAGCGCGCGGGATCCGGCGTCCATGCCCTTGCCGGAGACGTCGGTGAGGACGACCTCCAGGATGCGGCGGTCGGGCCCGGTGCGGGCGGCGACGACGAAGTCGCCGGAGAAGAACTGGCCGCCCGCCGGCCGCAGGGCCATCTCGCGGTGCCAGCCCCTGGGCAGCTTCGGCAGCTTGCTCTGGACCCGGATGCGTTCGCGCAGGTCGAAGAGCATGGTGCCGCCGCGTCTCCAGGGCACGCCGACCCGGCTGCGGAACTGGGCGATCAGCAGGCCGGAGAGCCCGACCGCGCCGACCACCAGAATGGTGCCGGGCGTGACCCGGCCCGGCCCCGTGGTGTACGGGCCGAGCACCGTGGCCTCCACGATCAGCGCGCCGGCCGCGGCGGCGTAGAGGATCAGCAGGTTCGCGGGGCGCAGCAGCAGTCCGCCCGCGACGATCGGCAGCACCAGGCTCTCGGGCGCGAACCACAGGGGCTCGGCGATCGTGGCGTAGGCGAGGGCGGGGACGGTCGCCGTCAGCGCGGCGAAGGCGATCCAGTCGGAACCGTCTCCGCGGAAGTAGTCGACGGCGGACCGGCGCAGGGCGGTGCGGACCCGGTGCAGGGCCTTGCGGGCCCGGGACCACCGGGTCGTCGGAAGGGGCTTGCCCGTACGACCTGCCATAACCCGGACCTTATCCACCCGTTCGGGGGCGCGTCGATTCCCGATTCGGGGCGGCGGAAACCCTGTTCGATATTCAGTCGCCCCCGTTCCACCCGCCTGATAGGGATGGGTCCATGACGAGCACGGATCTGCGGGCACTCGGCCGCGACCAGTGGGAAGAGTGGTACGGCCATCTCGAACTGGCCTTCGGGGGGGTGCCCGAGGCTCCCGAGGAACGGGCGCTGTGGCGCGACCTGACCGAGTCCGACCGGGCGATCGCCGCCTGGGACGACGGGCAGATCGTCGGCACGGCCGGTTCGTTCTCCTTCGGCCTGTCGGTGCCGGGCGGCGCGGTCGTGCCCGCGGCCGGGGTGACGGCGGTGAGCGTCTCCGCGACGCACCGGCGGCGCGGCATCCTCCGCGCCATGATGCGGCGCCAGCTCGACGACCTGCGGGCGGCCGGGGAACCGCTGGCGGTGCTGACCGCCTCCGAGCCGGCGATCTACGGGCGCTTCGGCTACGGCATCGCCACCCGGCAGATGTCCGTCGAGATCGACACCTCCCGGGTGCGCCTGGAGGTGCCGCCGGGCACGGACGCGGTCCGGCTCCGGCGGGCCGATCCCGCCGGAGTGCTCAAGGAGTGCGAGGAGCTCTACGCGCGCCGGGTGGCCTCCCGTCCGGGCATGCTCCGGCGGGCTCCGGGGTGGGAGCGGCTGGGCGTGCTGGACCCGGAGGGGGAGCGGGGCGGCGCGTCGCCGCTGCAGTGCGTGCTGGCCGAGTCCGGCGGCGAGCTGCGCGGGTACGCCCGGTTCGCGGTCAAGCCGGAGTGGGACGCGGCCGGGGCGAAGGGGACGGTCGTGCTGCGCGATCTGGAGGCGCTGGACCCGGCGGCGTACGCGGCGCTGTGGCGTTTCCTGTTCGGGATCGACCTGACCTCGGCGCTGGTGGCCCGGAACCGCCCGGAGGACGACCCGCTGCTCCACCTGGTCTCGGACGTCCGGCGCTGCGGTGTCCGGCTCCGCGACTCGCTGCACCTGCGCCCGGTCGACGTGGGCGCGGCCCTGGCGGCGCGGACGTACACGGCCGGGGTGGACGTGGTGCTGGAGGTCGAGGACGCCTTCTGCCCGTGGAACTCCGGGCGCTGGCGGCTGACCGGCGACGGCTCGGGCGCCTCCTGCGTCCGCACCGGCGACGACGCCGATCTGGCGCTGACCGTGCGGGAGCTGGGCGCGGCCTACCTGGGCGGGGTGTCCCTGACGGCGCTGGCCGGCGCCGGGCGGGTGCGGGAACTGCGGCCGGGCACGCTGGCCGCGGCCGCGGCGGCGTTCTCCTCCCCCGTGGCGCCGTGGCTGCCGCACGGGTTCTGATCCACCGGGTCCGGCGCCCGGGCCGCCCGGCCCGGGGTCACTCCTTCTGACAGGTGGGGCACCAGAACAGGTTGCGGCCGACGAGCGGGGCGGTGCGGATCTCGTCGCCGCATATGTGGCAGGGCATTCCGGCGCGGCGGTAGACGTACACCTCGCCGCCGTGGTCGTCCACGCGCGGCGGGCGCCCCATGGCCTCGGGGGTGTGCTCGGGCCGTACGGTGTCGATGCGGTTGTTGCGCACGCCCTCGCGCATCAGCTCCGCCAGGTCCGCCCAGATCGCCTCCCATTCGGCGCGGGCGAGTTCCCTGCCCGCCCGGTGGGGGTCGATGCCGTGCCGGAAGAGGACCTCGGCGCGGTAGACGTTGCCGACGCCCGCGACGACCTTCTGGTCCATCAGCAGCGCGGCGATCGTGGTGCGGCTGCGCGATATCCGCTCCCAGGCCCGCTCGGGGTCGGCGTCGGCGCGCAGCGGGTCGGGGCCCAGCCGCTCGCCGACCGCCCGCCTGCCCTCCTCGGTGATCAGCTCGCAGGTGTTGGGGCCGCGCAGGTCGGCGTACGCGTGGGGGGCCTCGGCGGTGGACAGCCGGAGCCTTATCTGCCCGACGGGGACGGGGGGCGGCCCGTCGCCGTGGGCGAAGGCGCCGTACAGGCCGAGGTGGATGTGGATCCACTCGCCCCCGGCCGCCCCCTCGAAGCCGAGGAAGAGGTGCTTGCCGTGGGCGTCGGCGCCGGTGAACGTCCGGCCGTCGACGAGGGCGGCGCCGTCGGCGAACCTGCCCTGCGGGCTGGACGCCCGCACGGGCCGGCCGCCGAACCTCCCGTCGAGGTCGGCGGCCAGCCGGTGGATGGTGTGGCCTTCCGGCACGTGCGGGTCAGTCCTGCTTCGGGTGGTGGGCGGGGATGGGCGGGAGCTCACCGGTCCGCTCGTAGTCGGCGAGCATCTCGATGCGGCGGACGTGCCGCTCGTCGCCGGTGAACGGGGTGGCGAGGAAGGTCTCCACGAACGAGACGGCCTCCTCGGCGGTGTGCATCCGGGCGCCGATGCTGATCACGTTGGCGTTGTTGTGCTCCCGGCCGAGCCGCGCCGTCTCCACGCTCCAGGCGAGGGCGGCCCGTACGCCGTCGACCTTGTTGGCGGCGATGGCCTCGCCGTTGCCCGAGCCGCCGATCACGATGCCCAGGGACTCGCCGTCGGCCGCCGTGCGCTCCGCGGCGCGCAGGCAGAAGGGCGGGTAGTCGTCCGCGGCGTCGTAGATGTGCGGGCCGCAGTCGACGGGCTCGTGCCCCGCCTCCTTCAGCCACTGGACGAGGTGGTTCTTCAGTTCGTAGCCGGCGTGGTCCGAGCCGAGGTAGACGCGCATGGGGCCGAGTCTATTCGGGGCGCTGTTCACGAGTTCCGGCCGACCAGCTTCCAGGCCGCGGGGAGGGCTCCCATGGCCAGGGCCGCCTTGAGCGCGTCGCCGACCAGGAAGGGCACCAGGCCCGCGGCGACGGCCTCGCCGGCGGACATGCCCGTGGACAGGGCCAGGTAGGGAACGCCGACCGCGTAGACGACCGCCGTGCCCACGGCCATGGTCCCGGCGGTGCGGAGCGCTCCGCGGTCGCCGCCGCGGCGGGCCAGGGCGCCGACGACGACGGCGGCCAGCAGCATGCCGAGGATGTAGCCGAAGGTGGGCATCGCCGCGCCGGAGGCGCCCTCGGAGAACCACGGCACCCCGGCCGCGCCCGCGGCGGCGTACAGGCCGAGGGAGGCGAGGGCGCGGCGGGCGCCCAGTCCGGCTCCGACGAGGAGGGCGGCGAAGGTCTGGCCGGTGACCGGGACGGGGGAGCCCGGCACGGGGACGGCGAGCTGCGCGGCCACGCCGGTGAGCACGGCGCCGCCGACGACCAGCGCCGCGTCCCGCAGCCGGGCGCGGGCGGCGGTGGAGGCGGGCAGGACGTCGGCGAGGACGCTGCCCGGGCGGACGATGGCGCTGTTCACGGCAGGAGTGCTCATCTCACGGCTCCGGTGTCGTTGCGACCGCCGCGGCGACGGTCGGGTGGCTGTCTTGGGACTCGGGGAACGTCCTGACGTTAACCGACGTTAGCCCCCGCTCCCCCGTGAGATTGGCGACAAAAGACGGCCGGGCCGGGTTGTGGGGTACGGCCGACGGCGGACCGGGGGACCCCTGCCGTGTTTCCGGCGCGCCCACCGGGGCGTACGGAGGGTCACCACGGCGTCCGCATGGCGGACAGGTCGCGTGCTTCATTGCCCTGGCGCGGTGCCTGCCACCACACTGACCCAATCCGGAACATCGTATTCCGAACTCCCGACCCCTCTTGGACGGCACCTCTCCCATGCCCGGAACGCCCGACCTGAAGACCGGCGGCTCCCCCACCGGGAGCCCGGACGGCCCCGAAAGCTCCCCCCTCGCCCACGGCCTCCGGCAGCGGCACCTGTCCATGATCGCCCTCGGCGGCGTGATCGGCGCGGGCCTGTTCGTCGGGTCCGGGGCGGGCATCGCCGCCGCCGGACCGTCGATCGTGCTGGCGTACGCGCTCTCCGGACTGCTGGTGATGCTGGTGATGCGGATGCTCGGCGAGATGTCGGCCGCCCATCCCGCCTCCGGCTCCTTCTCCGTGCACGCCGAGCGCGCGATCGGCCCCTGGGCCGGTTTCACCTCCGGGTGGATCTTCTGGACGCTGCTGTGCGTGGCCGTCGCCGTGGAGGCGCTGGGCGCCGCGGCGATCATGTCCGGGTGGTTCCCGGGCACGCCGGACTGGCTGTGGGTCGCCGTCTTCATGGCCGTCTTCTGCGGGATCAACATGCTGTCGGTGCGGAACTTCGGCGAGTACGAGTTCTGGTTCGCCGCCCTGAAGGTCGCCGCGATCGTCCTCTTCCTCCTCCTGGGCGCCGCGGCCGTGCTCGGCCTGCTGCCCGGCACCGAGTCCCCCGGCGCCGCCAACCTCACCGGCGAGGGCGGGTTCTTCCCCGGCGGCGCCGAGGGCCTGGTGGCCGGGCTGCTGGCCTCCCTCTTCGCCTACGGCGGCCTGGAGACGGTGACCATCGCGGCGGCCGAGTCCCACGACCCGGTGCGGGGGGTGGCGAAGGCCGTGCGCACGGCGATGTGGCGCATCGCGGTCTTCTACGTCGGCTCGATGCTGGTGATCGTCACACTGATCCCCTGGCACGACGAGTCGGTGCTGTCCGGCCCGTACGCCGCCGTGCTGGACCACCTGGGCATCCCGGCCGCCGCGCAGATCATGAACGCGGTGGTGCTGGTGGCCCTGCTGTCGGCCATGAACGCCAACATCTACGGCGCCTCCCGCATGGCCTACTCGCTGGTCCGCCGCGGCGAGGGCCCCGCCTTCCTGGGGAAGACGACGGGCGGTGTGCCGCGCCGGACGGTGCTGGCCTCCTCGGCCTTCGGGTTCTTCGCGGTGCTGCTGAGCTTCTGGTGGCCCGACACCGTGTTCACCTGGCTGCTGAACATGGTGGGCGCGGCCGTGCTGGTGGTGTGGGGCTTCATCGCCGTCTCCCAGCTCCGCACGCGCCGGAGGCTGGAGCGCGAGGCGCCGGAGAAGCTGGTGGTGCGGATGTGGCTGTTCCCCGTGCTGACCTGGGTGTCGCTGGCGGCGGTGGCCGCGGTGCTGCTGCTGATGCTCCGCGAGGACGCCACCCGTATCCAGCTCGCCTTCACCGCCGGCCTCACCCTGGCCCTGGCCGTGGCCGGCCTGCTCCGGCAGCGGGCGGCGGCGCGCGTCCGGTAGCCCGGCCCGGGCCGGCGGGGTCCCGACGGCCCGGGAGCGCATCGCGCCACCGCCTTGTTGCCTTCGATTCTCAACTGCGCCTAATGTGCAACAAGGCCCGGCGGTCGTGCGCCGGGCCGCCCTCCCCGCCTCGGGCCTCCGCCGCGGACGTGGTCGTCTTCTCACCCGTCACAGGCCGCGGACGGGGGCGGGACGGAGGGCGCGGGAAAGGGCACGGCCCCCGCGCCGTCCTGGTGCGCGGGGGCCGTGCCGTCCTGTGGGACCGGAGCCGGGAGCCGGCTCAGTCGTCGAACCGCGGCCCCTCGGTGCGGGTCCGCTTCAGCTCGTAGAAGCCCGGGGTGGAGGCCACCAGCAGCGTGCCGTCCCACAGCCGGGCCGCGGCCTCGCCCTTGGGGGCCGGGGTGACGACCGGACCGAAGAAGGCGACCTGCTTCCCGTCCGCGCCCGGCACGGCGATCACCGGGGTGCCGACGTCCTGGCCGACCAGGCCGATGCCCTCCTCGTGCGAGGCCCGCAGCCGCTCGTCGTACGCGTCCGTGTCCGCCGCGTCCGCCAGCTCCGCCGGAAGGCCGACCTCCGCCAGGGCGTCGACGATCGTCCCGCGCTCGTTGGGACGGCCCTGGTTGTGGAAGCGGGTGCCGATGGCGGTGTAGAGCGGGCCGAGCACCTCGGCGCCGTGCTTCTGCTCGGCGGCGATCAGCACGCGCACCGGACCCCAGGCGGTCCGCAGCATCTCGGCGTAGTCCTGCGGCAGCTCGTCCAGCCGGTTCTCGTTGAGCACGGCCAGGCTCATCACGTGCCAGCGCACCTCCACCGGCCGGACCTTCTCCACCTCCAGCATCCAGCGGGAGGTCATCCAGGCCCACGGGCACAGGGGGTCGAACCAGAAGTCGGCCGGGGTCCTGTCCGTGCTCTCGGGCGTCCGGGGCATGCGGGTCTCCTTCGTCCTGCGGAATCGACAGCGACAGCGGGCAGCGGTCACCGGCGGGCACGGCGGGAGGGCGGCGCCCGCGGGGACACGCACAGCGGGGAACGCCGGGGAGCGGTCCGCTGATTCCCGGTCCCCGCTCCCGGTCCGGCCGCCGTCGCGCGACCGGCCGCGCGACGGCGTACACCGCATGCGATCCTGAGCTTCTTCTGTGTTCGCCATGTGAGACGAGGAGTCACACCGTGCCCGGTGAGAACCTGACCCGTGACGAGGCCCGGGAGCGCGCCCGGCTGCTGAGTGTGGACGGCTACGACGTCGCGCTCGACCTGCGGTCCGCCGTCGGGCCCCACACCGGGGACGGGCCGCGCACCTTCCGCTCCACCACCACGATCCGCTTCCGCTGCGCCGAGCCCGGCGCCTCCACCTTCGCCGACCTGCTCGCCCCCTCGGTCTCCTCGGTGACCCTCAACGGCCGCGAGCTGAACCCGGCCGAGGTGTTCGACGGCACGCGCGTCGCCCTCGACGGCCTGGCCGCCGAGAACACCCTCACCGTGGACGCGTGGTGCGCGTACAGCCGCACCGGCGAGGGGATGCACCACTTCGTCGACCCGGAGGACGGCGAGACCTACCTCTACACCCAGTACGAACCCGCCGACGCCCGCCGGGTCTTCGCCAACTTCGAGCAGCCCGACCTCAAGGCGCCCTTCACCTTCACCGTCACCGCCCCCGAGGGCTGGACGGTGCTGAGCAACGGCGCGCGCGAGGGCGAGCCGGAGCCGGCCGGCGACGGCGCGGCCGTCTGGCGGTTCGCGACGACGAAGCCGATCTCGACGTACATCACCACCGTCGTCGCCGGCCCGTACCACCACGTCACCGACGTCTACCGGCGCGAACTGCCCGACGGGGGCGAGCTGGTGATCCCGCTGGGCGCGCTGTGCCGCAAGGGCCTGGCTCCCCACTTCGACGCCGACGACATCTTCACCGTCACCAAGCAGGGCCTGGACTTCTTCCACGACCACTTCGACTACCCGTACCCGTTCGGCAAGTACGACCAGGCGTTCGTGCCGGAGTACAACCTCGGCGCGATGGAGAACCCGGGGTGCGTGACCTTCCGGGAGGAGTTCGTCTTCCGGGGCAAGGTGACGGACGCCGCCTACGAGAACCGGGCCAACGTCATCCTCCACGAGATGGCGCACATGTGGTTCGGCGACCTGGTCACCATGGAGTGGTGGGACGACCTGTGGCTCAAGGAGTCCTTCGCCGACTTCATGGGCTCCTTCTCCATGGTCGAGGCCACCCGGTTCGCCAACGGCTGGATCACCTTCGCCAACCGCCGCAAGGCGTGGGCGTACCGCGCCGACCAGCTCCCCTCCACCCACCCGATCACCGCCGACATCCGGGACCTGGAGGACGCCAAGCTCAACTTCGACGGCATCACCTACGCCAAGGGCGCCTCCGTCCTCAAGCAGCTCGTCGCCTATGCGGGGCGCGACGCCTTCCTGGAGGGCGCGCGCCGGTACTTCAAGCGCCACGCGTGGGGCAACACCCGGCTCGAACACCTCCTGACGGTGCTGGGGGAGACCTCCGGGCGGGACATGGCCGCCTGGTCCCGGGCCTGGCTCCAGACGGCCGGCGTCAACTCTCTGACACCGCACGTCACCTACGGGTCCTCGGGCCGGATCACCGAACTGGCCGTCACCCAGGAGGCGCCCGAGGAGCACCCGACGCTGCGCCCGCACCGGGTCGCGGTCGGCCTGTACCGGCGGCAGAGCGCGGGCGGCCCGCTGGAGCGCTACGCCCGCGCGGAGGTGGACGTCACCGGGGCGCGGACGGTCGTGGAGGAGCTGGCCGGGGCCGAGCGCCCGGAACTGGTCCTCGTCAACGACGACGACCTGACGTACTGCAAGGTCCGCTTCGACGAGGCGTCCCTGGAGACCCTCCGCGGCCACCTGGGGTCGATCGCCGACCCGCTGGCGCGGGCCCTGTGCTGGTCGGCGCTGTGGAACCTCACCCGTGACGCGCTGCTGCCCGCACGCGACTTCCTCGACCTGCTGCTGCGCTTCGGCGGCCAGGAGAGCGACATCGGCGTGGTGCAGATGCTCCACGCCTGGGCGCGCACGGCCCTGGTGCACTACGTCGCGCCCGGCGCGCGCGAGGAGTGCGGCCGCGCCCTCGCCCACGGCGCGCTGCGGCACCTGCGGCAGGCCGGGCCGGGCAGCGACCACCAGCTCGCCTGGGCGCGGTTCTTCGCCGCCGTCGCGCACGACGAGCACGACCTGCAGATGCTGGACACGCTGCTGGAGGGGACCGGGCGGATCGACGGGCTGGAGATCGACCAGGAGCTGCGCTGGACCCTCCTGGAGTCCCTGGCCGCCCGCGGCGTCGCCGACGAGGCGCGGCTGGCGGCCGAACTGGCCCGCGACGACACCGCCTCCGGCAAGCGCCACCAGGTGCGCTGCCTGGCCGCGCGGCCGGACTCCCGGGTCAAGGAACGGGCGTGGACGGACGTGGTGGACTCCGACCGGCTCTCCAACGCGCTGGTGGAGGCGACCATCTCCGGCTTCGACCAGCCGGGGCAGCGGGAACTGCTGGCGCCCTACGCCGAGCGGTACTTCGAGGCGATCGAGCGGGTCTGGGCCGAGCGGTCGATCGAGATCGGCATGGCGGTCGTCCGCGGCCTCTACCCCGCCCTCCAGGACAACGAGACCGTGCTGGAGCTGACGGACGCCTGGCTCGCCGCGCACGAGGACGCGCCCCCGGCGCTGCGGCGGCTGGTGCTGGAGGCCCGCGACGACACGGCCCGCGCCCTGCGGGCGCAGCGGTGCGACGCGGCGGCGTCCGCCTGAGCCCGCCCCCGGCCCCGCCCGGGGCCGGGAACCGGTCCGCCCGGCACGCTCCCGCCGTGCCGGGCGGACCCGGCCCCGGGGGTGGCGGGCGGCGGGACGGACGTCTGCGAGGTCGTCGCCTTCGCCTCCGGCGCGGACGACGGCTTCCACCCCACCTGGATCGGCCGGACGGAGGACGGCGACACGGCCTGCTTCGTCACCGACTTCCTCCTCTTCCCCGGCGCCTGACCGCCCGCCCCTGATCGGCACTCGAACGCCCGTACTTTAGGACGGGCTTGTCCGGATTCGTCGACAGCCGTGTAACGGAGGTTGGAGGGCGGGACGGGGGCGGGAATCGCCGGGACATGAACAACACCCCGCTCTCCCCCCGCCCCGCCCTCCGGACCCCGCACACGGAGCGCCGGGTGGTGACGGCCCGCACCCTGCGCGAGCAGGGTGTCAGCGCCGCCACCGCCGGCGAGCGCTGCCGGCCGGGCGGCCCCTGGCAGATGCCGCTGCCCGGGGTCTACCTGCTCCACCCCGGCCCGCCCACCAGCGAGGAGCGGCTGCAGGCCGTGCTGCTGTACGCGAGCAGGGAGCGTTTCCCCGTCCGGGCCGGCGCCGCGTGCACCGCCTCGGCCGCCGTCCCCGCCGCCGGCGACGGCCCCGAGGCGATGATCACCGGGCTGGCCGCGCTCGCCCTGTACGGCCTCTCCTGCGCACCCCCGCTGCTCTCCCTGGAGCACATCGACGTGCTGGTCCCCCGTACCCGGCGGCTGCGCTCCACCGGCTGCGCCCGGGTGGTGCGCACCCGGTCCCTGCCGCGGCCACAGGAGATCACCGGCCTGCCCGTGGCCCCCGTGGAGCGCGCCCTGGCCGACGCGATCGGCTTCCTCGGCGACGCCGCGGCGGTGCGCGGGCTGCTGATGGAGGCCGTGCGCGAGGGCCACTGCGAGGCCCCGGCCGTCGTCCGCGAGCTGTCCCGGGCCCGGCTGCTGAACCGCCCCCACGTCGTGGACGCAGTGGACGCCGTGCTGGCCGAGAGCCGGGCGGTGGCCGAGGGCCTGCTGTACGGCCTGGTCCGCTCCCACGGCCTGCCCGAACCCTGCTGGAACGTCGACCTGTGGCTGCCCGGCGGCCCCCATCTGGGCGGGGTGGACGCCTACTGGCCCGAGCAGGCCCTCGCCGTGGAGCTCGACACCAGCGCCTCGCACGGGACGGCCCCCGGGGACGGCGCGGTGTGGTCCCGGTACGCCCGCAAGCGGGAGGCGCTGGAGCGCCTGGGGATCTCGGTCCTCCACATCACCCCGGCGAAGCTCCGCGACCACCCCTGGCAGCAGGCCGCCGTGATCCGCACCGCCCTGATGGCGGCACCGGAGCGCGAACCGGCCGCCTGCGTGGTGGTCCTGCCCCGGTGACCCCCTTTCCGGCCTTCCGGCTTTCCGGCGATCCGGCGATCCGGCTGGGCCGCCGGAAAGGGGGTCCGGCCGGCCGGACTACCAGATCCTGATCCCGGTGATCCCGTGGAGCGGCTTCTCCGCGTCCGCCCACTCCCACTTCTCCGGCGTGAACTGGGCGATCGGCCCGTTCTGCACCGCCTGGTACTTGACGGTCACCTTGTTGTCGCCCGACGAGATGTCGTTCACCGCGTAGATGTTCACCTGCTGCGTGCCCGCGTCGGCGAAGCAGAGGGCCCGCGTGGAGTTGCAGTCGCCGATCATGAGGTAGTCGAGGCTGTCGCAGAGCACCCGGCTGAGCGCGTGGGCCGAACCGGCGGGGAGGCACACGGCGGTCGTCGCCGCGGCCGCGGCGACGACCGCGGACTTCTTCAGGGTGTCCTTCACGTCTTCCTCCTCCGTTTCCCACCGTTCCGGCGAACGGCGTGGTGCGGCACACCGCGCCCGTCGGGCCGGTGATCGTCTTGCCACATGCGTACACGGCGGGCGTCCCGGAGAGGTTCGACGGCGGCCCGCGGCCGTTCCGGGCCGGAACGCCTTCGGGCCGCGCCCCGTGCGGGGGACGCGGCCCGAAGGGCCCTTCGTGGCGCGGCCGGTGTCGTCCGGCGCCGTCAGACCGCCGCGGCGGCGTCCGCCGCCTGCGCCTTCAGGGCGCGCTCGACACCCGCGCGGGACTCGGTGACCAGGCGGCGCAGGGCCGCGCTGGGCTCGGCCGACTCCAGCCAGGCGTCCGTGGCCCGCAGGGTCTCCTCGGAGACCTGGAGCGCCGGGTAGAGGCCGACCGCGATCTGCTGCGCCATCTCGTGGCTGCGCGACTCCCACACGCCCTTGAGCGCGTCGAAGTACTTGGCGGTGTACGGGGCGAGCAGGTCGCGCTGGTCGGTCTGGACGAAACCGCCGATGACCGCCTCCTGCATCGCGTTGGGCAGCTTGTCGGACTCCACGACCGACGCCCACGCCTCCGCCTTGGCCTTGGCCGTCGGCCGGGCCGCCCGCGCCGCCGCCGCGTGCCGCTCGCCCGCCGCGGTCCGGTCGCGCTCCAGCTCGGCCTCGACGGCCGCCTCGTCGGCGCGTCCGGTGGCCGCCAGCCGGTGGAGCAGGGCCCAGCGCAGCTCGGTGTCCACCGTCAGGCCCTCGATCTTCTCGCTGCCGTCCAGCAGTCCGGCGAGCAGGCCGAGCTGCTCGTCGGTGCGGGCGGTCGCGGCCAGCGCCCGGGCCCAGGCGAGCTGGTGGTCGCTGCCCGGCTCGGCCGTGCGCAGCCGCTCCAGCGCGGCCTGCGACCAGCGCTGCAGGCCGGTCTCGCGCCAGCTCGGGGCGGCGTACAGGTCCAGGGCGAGCTTGACCTGCCGCTGGAGGGTCTGGACGACGCCGATGTCCGACTCCTTGCCGATGCCGGAGAGCACCAGCTCCAGGTAGTCGCGGGTGGCCATCTCCCCGTCGCGGGTCATGTCCCAGGCCGATGCCCAGCACAGGGCGCGCGGCAGCGACTCGGCGAAGTCGCCCAGGTGCCGGGTGACGGTGGCCAGCGACTCTGCGTCGAGCCGGACCTTGGCGTACGACAGGTCGTCGTCGTTGAGGAGGATCACGTCCGGGCGGAGGGCGCCGACCAGTTCGGGCACCTCGGTCCGCTCGCCGTCCACGTCCAGCTCGACGCGGCCGGTGCGCACCAGCCTGCCGTCCTGGAGCGCGTAGGAGCCGATGGCGATGCGGTGGGGGCGCAGCACGGGCTCGCCCTTGGCGCCGGCGGGCAGCGCCGGGGCCTCCTGGAGCACGGCGAAGGAGGTGATCGTCCCGTCGTCGTCGGTGGCGATCTCCGGGCGCAGCACGTTGATGCCCGCGGTCTCCAGCCACGCCCTGGACCAGGTCCTCAGGTCCCGGCCGGAGGTCTCCTCCAGCGCGGTGAGCAGGTCGGTCAGGCGGGTGTTGCCCCAAGCGTGGCGCTTGAAGTACGTCTGCACGCCGCGGAAGAACGCGTCCTCGCCGACGTAGGCGACGAGCTGCTTGAGGACGGAGGCGCCCTTGGCGTACGTGATGCCGTCGAAGTTGACCAGGACGTCGTCGAGGTCCTTGATGTCCGCCATGATCGGGTGCGTGGAGGGGAGCTGGTCCTGGCGGTAGGCCCAGGTCTTCATGGAGTTGGCGAAGGTGGTCCACGCGTGCGGCCAGCGGCTGCCGGGGGCGGCGGCCTGGCAGGCGATGGAGGTGTAGGTGGCGAACGACTCGTTCAGCCACAGGTCGTTCCACCACTCCATGGTGACCAGGTCGCCGAACCACATGTGGGCCAGCTCGTGGAGGATCGTCTCGGCCCGCGTCTCGTAGGCGGCGTCCGTCACCTTGGAGCGGAAGACGTACTGGTCGCGGATGGTCACCGCGCCCGCGTTCTCCATCGCGCCCGCGTTGAACTCCGGGACGAAGAGCTGGTCGTACTTGGCGAAGGGGTAGGGGAGGCCGAACTTCTCCTCGAACCAGTCGAAGCCCTGCCGGGTGACCTCGAAGATCGCGTCCGCGTCGAGGTGCTCGGCGAGGGAGGGGCGGCAGTAGACGCCCAGCGGCACGGTGCGGCCGTCCCCCTTGCCGCTCTCCCAGACGCTGTGGACGCTGTGGTACGGGCCGGCGATCAGCGCGGTGATGTAGGTGGAGATCCGCGGCGTCGGCTCGAACCGCCAGACGTTGTCCCGCGGTTCGGGGGCGGGCGAGTTGGAGATCACCGTCCAGCCCTCGGGGGCGGTGACGGTGAAGGCGAAGGTCGCCTTCAGGTCGGGCTGCTCGAAGCTCGCGAAGACCCGGCGGGCGTCGGGCACCTCGAACTGCGTGTAGAGGTACGCCTGCTGGTCCACCGGGTCGACGAAGCGGTGGAGTCCCTCGCCGGTGTTGGTGTAGGCGCAGTCGGCGACGACGCGCAGCTCGTTGCGTCCGGCCACGAGGCCGGGCAGGGCGATGCGCGAGTCGGCGAAGACCTCGGCGGGGTCGAGGGGCACTCCGTTGAGGACGACCTCGTGCACGGTGGGAGCCACCAGGTCGATGAAGCTGTCCCCGGCCTCGCGGGCGTCGAAGCGCACCGTGGTGACCGAGCGGAACGTGCCTCCCTCCTGTGCTCCGGAGAGGTCCAGCTCGATGTCGTACGCGTCCACCTCGAGCAGACGGGCCCGCTCCCGCGCCTCGTCGCGCGTGAGGTTCGTACCTGGCACCTGCGTCATCTCCTTCTTCTCCGCGTGTGTCCGGCCATCCTCGCACGGCGGCCCCGGCGGACGTGATGACCTTTTTCCGCCGGTGACCGGGGTGGACGACGGCCACAGTGGGGGCATGACGACGATCGGCTCACCACCGCGCGCCTCCCGCAGGCCCCTTCTTCCCCTCGCCCCGGACGTGCTGGAGGAGCTGCTCACGGGCGACGACGCCGGACGTCCGGCGCTCCCGTTCGCCGACGGGGAGGGCGGCGCCCCGCTGCGCTGCTGCCTGCGGCCGTCCCGGCCCGGCGAGCGGATCGCCCTGGTGGCGTACGCGCCGCTGCGCCGGTGGGCGGCCCGGACGGGCGCGGACCCGGGCGCGTACGACGAGCAGGGCCCGGTGTTCGTCCACGCCTCCGCGTGCCGCGGGCCCGACCCGGACGGACCGGGCCGCCACCCGTTCGCCGGTCCCGGGCTGCGGCGCGTCCTGCGCCGCTACGACGCCCGCGGGCACCTGCTGGGCGGGCGGCTGGTGGAGCTGCCGGACGCGCCGCCGCCGGTCCTCGACGGAATTCTCGACTCCGCGCTGGAGGAGGCGTTCGCCGATCCGCGGACGGTACTGGTCCACGTCCGGGCGGTGGAGTACGGGTGCTTCCTGTACGAGGTGCGCGGGTCCTGAGGACCGCCGGGGCCCCGGCCGCCGATCGTCAACTTCGGGTTGACGGGCTCCATGCGTCAACCTATGGTTGACGCATGGAGAATCCAGCGCGCATCCCCGACTCCGTCCGGCTCGACGACCTGATCGAGGGCATCAAGAAGACCCACACCGACGTCCTCCAGCAGCTCTCCACCGCGGTCCTCACCGCGGAGCACCTCGGCGAGGTGGCCGACCACCTCATCGGCCACTTCGTGGACCAGGCCCGGCGCTCGGGCGCCTCCTGGACCGACATCGGCCGCAGCATGGGCATCACCAAGCAGGCGGCCCAGAAGCGCTTCGTCCCCAAGGGCTCCGCGCCCGACCTCGACCCCGCCCAGGGCTTCGGCCGGTTCACCCCGCGCGCCAGAGACACGGTGGTGGCGGCGCAGGAGGAGGCCCGCGCGGCCGGCCACGCCGAGATCCGCCCCGAGCACCTGGCCCTCGGCCTGCTGAGCGAGCCCGGGGGGATCGCCGCGAAGGCGATCGCCGCGCAGGGCCTCTCCCCGGACTCCGTCCGGCAGGCCCTCGCCGCCGCACTGCCGCCCGCGTCCGGGGAGGCGCCCCAGCTCATCCCGTTCGACGCGCGGGGGAAGAAGGCCCTGGAGCTCACCTTCCGGGAGGCGCTGCGGCTCGGCCACAACTACGTCGGAACCGAGCACATCCTGCTGGCGCTGCTGGAACTCGAGAACGGCGAGGGGCCGCTCAGCGGCCTCGGGCTCGACAAGGCCGCCACCGAGGCCCACATCGCCGACGCGCTCGCCGCCGCCGTCGCCGCGGCACGCGAAGAGGCACGGGGAGAGGCGCAGGGAGAGGCAGCCGGCGAGGAGTGAAGCGCCGCCCCCGGCCCGGCAGGTGAACGGGCGGTGAGCCCAGCCGCACCGCCCGGCGAGCGGGACATGGCGGTCGTGAACACATGTGATCCATGAACCGAGTTCGGCGTCGGGCGTTTCCATGCCGTTGCACCGAGCGTCACCACGGCTGTCGACGATCCCGGTGGGCAGGGAGGTCCCCGCCCCGCGGCTTCGCGTTCGCAACCGGGGAGATGTGATCATGTCCGGCCGCAACCGACCCGCCCACCGGGCCCTCGACCGCCGCACACTGCTCGCCGCCGCCGGGGCGGCCGGGGTCGCCGCCGGGCTGGGGGCGGCCCTCGGCGGGGGCGGCGATCCGGCCGGCGCCGCCCCAGCCGCGCCGCCCGCACCCACCCGCGCCCCCTCGCCCACGCCCACCCCCACCCCCACGCCGGTGGCGCCCTCACCGGCCGGGACCACGCTGGAGAGCGTGGCGGCCCCGCGCGGCACGGGCCCCTACCGGCGGCTGGGCGAGGGCCCCGGCTGGGACCGGGTGGTACGGCAGGACCTGGCCGCCGCGGACGCGGGACGCGAGGACCGGCGCACCGTCCTGGCGTCCTTCGTCCACCTCACCGACGCCCATGTGACGGACGTCCAGCACCCCGTGCGCTTCGAGTACCAGCGCGCCGGCGTCCCCGGAGCGTGGCGCCCGCACGAGGCGCTGACCGTCCACGGCCTGGTCTCGCTGGTCGAGCGGATCAACGGGCTGCGCGGCGGCCCGGCCACCGGCGCGCCGCTGTCCTTCGCGATGACCACCGGCGACAACACGGACAACAACTGCCGCGCCGAACTGGAGTGGTTCCTCACCGCGATGAGCGGCGGCCGCATCACCCCCAACACCGGCGACCCGCGGCACTACGAGGGCGTGCAGAACTCCGGGCTGCCGCTGTACTGGCATCCGGAGGACGCGGTGCGCGACCTCGACAAGCGGCACGGCCTCCCCCGCGTCGACGGATTCCTCGGCGCGGCGATCGCGCAGATCGCCAGCCCCGGACTGGCCATCCCCTGGTACTCCACCGTCGGCAACCACGACGACCTCCACGGCGGCCACTACGCGGCCGGCCCCTACCTCGCCGAATTCGCCGTGGGGGACCGGAAGCTGTACTCCCTGCCGGAGGCCGAGGCGGCGGCCCTGCACGAGACGGTGCGGAAAGGCCGCGACACCCGGGGCAGGGACCTCGAACGGCTGCTGCGCGCCCACGCCCGCGAGATGCGCACCGTCACCCCCGACCCGTCCCGCGCGCCCCTCACCTCCCGCGAGTACGCCGAGGCGCACCTCGACCCGGCGTACGCCGGCCCCGGCCCCGCCGGACACGGGTACACCCGGGAGGCCGTGGCCGAGGGACGGCTGTACTACGGCTTCCGCATATCGGAGAACACGATCGGGATCAGCCTGGACACCACCGACCCGGACGGCGACTACCGGGGACACGTCACCGCGTCCCAACTGCGCTGGCTGGACCGCGAACTGACCCGCCACGACGGCGACCACGTCCTCGTCTTCAGCCACCACTACAGCGCCTCCGTGCGGACCGGCGGGGCCGAACTGCTCGCGCTGCTGGAGCGGCACGGCAACGTGGTCGCGTGGATCAACGGGCACAGCCACCGCAACCGGATCACGCCGCACCGCGGGTTCTGGGAGATCACCACGGCCTCCCACGTGGACCACCCGCAACTGGCCCGGGTGATCGAGCTGACCGACAACCGCGACGGGACGCTGTCGCTCTTCACCACCTGCGTCGAGTCGGCGGCCCCCTACGCCGCCGACCCCGGTGACCTCTCCCGCACCGGCCTGGCCTCGCTCTACCGCGAGCTGGCCTTCAACGCCCCGGGCCGCCGCACGGCCCTGGCGGGCGGACCGGGCGACCGCAACACGGAACTGCTGCTGCGCCGCCGCTGAGGGCGGACGGCCGCGAGGGCCGTGCGGCGGCCCGGACCGTCCGGAGCGGCGCCCGGCCGCCCTGCCGGGAATGCGGACGGGCCCCGGCCGGGTTCGGCTGTGTGGCGCGGTGCGCCACGAGTCCGTACGGAGAGCGAACGAGGTGGGCGATGAGCGTGTCCCGGCCGGAGGAAGCGGCGACCGCACCGGAACCGGTGCGGGAGGACGGTGGGACGGAGACGAGGGCGGAGACGGCGTCCGGGCTGGTCGTCCTCGGCTCCGGCGGCCCCGACGGGTCCCCCGTCTGCGCGGACGGGGTGTGCGCCCTGTGAGCGGGACGGAGACCGGCGGGACGACGGGCACCGCGGGCACGGTGCGGATCGAGGTCTGGTCGGACGTCGTCTGCCCCTGGTGCTACATCGGCAAACGGCGCCTGGAGCGCGCCCTGGAGGAGTTCGAGCACGCCGGTGAGGTGGAGGTCGCCTGGCGCAGTTTCCAACTCGACCCGTCCTTCCCCCGGGGTGTGCGGCAGCCCGTCCCCGAGATGCTGGCGAAGAAGACCGGGAGCTCCCCCGAGCAGGTCCGCGCGATGAACGCGCGGGTCACCGAGCTGGCCGCGCGGGAGGGCCTGGTCTACGACCTGGAGCACTCGGTCATGGTCAACACCGTCGACGCCCACCGGCTGACCCACCTGGCCGGGGCGCACGGCCTCGGCGACCGGGCCCACGAGCGGCTGCTGCGGGCCCAGCTGGTCGAGGCGCGGACCCTCGACGACCCCGACACCCTCGTGGAGCTGGGCGTCGAGATCGGGCTGGACGAGGACGAGACGCGCGGGGTCGTCACCGGCGACGCGTACGCGCGGGAGGTCGAGGCGGACATCCGCGAGGCCCGCGCGCTGGGGGTCACCGGCGTGCCGTTCTACGTCCTGAACCGCGCCTTCGCCGTCTCCGGCGCCCAGCCGGCCGAGACCTTCCTCACGGGGCTCCGCAGGGCCCGCGAGCACGCGCTCGCGTCGGTGTCCTGATCCCGTCCGGCCCCCGGCCGCCGTCCCCGTCGCCCGTCGGCGGGAACATCGTTCCGGCGCCCCGCGGGCCGGGTCAGCCCCTTCGGTCCGCGGTGCCCGGCGAGCACCCCGCCGCGGGCCCGGCCGCCGCCCGGGGCGCCGGTTCCGGCGGCGTCCAGGGGCGGGCGCCGGCCAGGACGGCGGGACGGCACACGGTCGGCGGCAGCGGGCCGAGCATCCTGCCGCCGGGAAGCGGGAGGCCGGTGCGGAGCAGGGCCGGTACCGCCTCCGCCAACGGCATCCCCCAGTTCCGCCACGGGGCGCTCCCGCCCCGGGCGGCTTTCCCGTCGTACACGACGACGGGCCAGCGGCCGGGGTCGTCGGACGTCCCGGTGTCCCAGAACAGGAAGTGGCCCTCCCGCGTCTCGCCCCAGGCGAGCAGTCCGCCGGGCTCGGGGTGGAACGGCGGGGGCTCGTACGGCGTGGCCTGTCGGGAGGAGATGCGGCACCAGCGGTGGGTCTCCCACAGCCAGTCCCCGTAGTCGAAGCGTTCCCCCTGTACGCAGGGCACGTGCAGCCGGAGGAGCCCGCCGATGTCCAGCGGTCCGTGGGCGGACGCCAGTTCCCTGTAGTCGGCGGGCAGTCCCAGACCGAGCCAGCCCTCCACCGCGTCCCAGTCGACGGGGACGGGTTCGGGTGCCGCGTGCCTGTCCCGGGGCTCTGCCGGCCTCGGCGGCCCGAGCCGTGCGATGAGGGCGGAGGCGTTCATGAACGGACATGCTGGCATCCCGCACCGACAGACTTCGGCCGGGGTACCCCGCTCTCCGGCGGCGTGTCGGCGGCAGCGCCCGGGGCGTGGCCACCGGTCCTCGCGACGGGGGGAGGCGGCGCATGATCCGGCGCGCCGAACACAATGACCGTGCGGCGGAGTTGACGGACGGTCCGGGGACCGCCCGCCGCGATCCGCGCGGGAGGAGGCCCGGGCGGCTCCCCGGCCGGCTGCTCGGGGCACCGGGCCCCGGCGAGCTGTTCGAGGTGCGCGGGCACCTGACCGGGCGCCGCGCGGCGGGCCGCGCCCCGGCCCGCGAGTGGACGGCGGCCGGACCGGGTGTCCGGCGGCCCCCGGCCGGGCGGTGCGGGCTCAGCGCACGGCGGAGACCACGTACGCGAGGACGAACACGGCGAGGAGGCTGAGCCCCACCGCGGCGAGGACGAACAGCCACATCAGCCCCGTGATCGCGGTCCACGCGAACCTCGTGGCACGTTCGGCCCGCTCGGTCGCGTCCCGGTGGCCGTCGGTGTCGACCCATTCCCCTTCGATCATGGTGCCTCCCGACCGGAGCGCGCGGCGCGGACGTCCCGGCCATGGGCTCCTGCCGTCCGGGTACCCCGAAAAGGCCCCGCACCGACACGGGCGGCCGGGCTGGGCTCACCGGCGGAGGCGGCCACAGGCGGCGCGCGGCGGGCCGGAACACGGCGGGGACCAGCGGAGACAGCGCCGCTCGCCCCTCCTCCCGGAACCTCCCGAGAAGCTCCCGCGCTCCTCACGCACACCCGTTCGGCGGTCACCCGGACGCACTCCCCGTCCGGGCGGGGGACCAGCGCGTCCGGCCCGGAAAACACCTTGCCCGGGCGCGGGCGGCGGGGCAGGCTGCACCGGCAGGCGCGGGAACCGGGAACCGGAAGGGGCGGCCGGAATGGCCATACTCGTCTACTTCGACAAGCTCTCCGAGGACGGCTCCCGCGTCCGTTACGCGTTCGGCGGGAGTCCCGGGGAGCTGGACCGCCTTCTGACCGTGGACAAGGAGACCCGTGAGGCCGAGGCGGACGACCACAGGCCCGACTTCGCCTTCCGCGCCACGGTCCGGAGGATCGCCCGCCTCCACCGCACGTCCGGCACCTGGCCGGACCGCGGGATGATCGCCTCCTAGGGACGGGGCGGACACGTGACGGGACCGGAACCCGTGGAACTCATCCCCTTCTCCCCCGTCCACGCCGCCGTGGTGGCGGGCTGGCCGCGCTCCGCCCGGGAAGCCCTGCTGTGGTGCGGTGAGCGGGACTTCCCCGTGCCGGCGCGGAGGGTCGCCGCGTGGCGGCGGCAGGACGGCGTCCGGGCCCGCCTCCTGACCGAGGGCGGCGTCCCGGTCGGCTACGGGGAGCTGTGGTTCGACGGCGGAGAGGACGCCGGGGGCGAGGTCGAGCTGGCCCGGATCATCGTCGCCCCCGATGCCCGCGGCAGGGGGCTGGGACGGGCACTGGTCCGGGGCCTGCTGGCCGAGGCGCTGCGCGCGGGCCGCTCCGAGGTCTTCCTCCGCGTCCACCCGGACAACCGCACGGCCCTGCGCTGCTACCGGGGTGCCGGGTTCGTGCCGGTCGACGCCGCGTCGGCCGCCGAGTGGAACACGGGCCAGCCGGTCGCCTACACCTGGCTCCGTCATGGCGGTGCGGGCCCGGCGGGCTGACCCGTCCGCCGTCCGCACGGCCGCCGCGCGGCCCCGCTCCCCTGAATTCCGTCAGGTCTTCGCCGCGGTCTTCTCCCGCCACTGCGCGAATCCCCGGCTGATGGCCCGCCGGCTCCAGTGCTCGTCGAAGCAGAACCAGACGTTGGGGAGCACCTGCCGCTGGCTCAGGCTGTCCCGGCTCCAGAACGTGTCGTAGATCTCCTCGGATTCACCGAAGAACTGCCAGAAGATCTTCTCGTTTCCGGACTCCCCTATGAACCGGATCATCTCCTCGGTCTCGGTCTTCCGGTCGAGCCAGAAGATGACGAAGGTGATGTCGTCCGTGCCGGACGCCCATGCGTTCACCGCGCGCACCGCCGGGAGGGGTCTGCCGTACCAGGGCTGCTCGCCGGTGCCGAAGTGCTCCTCGGCGCGGTTCGCCGGGACCGGCTCGTCGTACACCCTCCGGTGCGCGTTCGGCCTGACGCCCCACTCCCGCACCCACTCGGAGAGGGAGCCGGGCTCCAGCCGGGAGCGGACCACCTCCGTCCCCTCGCTGTTCACGGGCTCCCCGTACAGGAAGACCTCCACTCCGGAACCGGGGGAGATCTTCCCGGCGATCTTCAGCGCCTTTTCCGCGTATCCGGCGATCGAATGCTTCCGCTGCGGCTCGAAGTACCACTCCCAGGAGGTCGGGAGGACAAGAGCGACGCGGATGCCTGCGCTACTCATGCGGTGACCGTAGCACCGGACGCCGGGCTTTTCGAAAATGAACCGAAAGGGCGAATTTTCTCCACAAGCGGCCCTACAGGTCCCATGCCGGGGCGGGCCGGCGTCACGGCCCGGGCGGGCCCGTCCGGGCCCGTGCTCCGCGTCCGGTCCGGGGCCCGTGCGGCGGACGGCCACGAGGCCGCGCCGGAGCAGTGGCCGGCCGGGGACCCCTGTGGCCGTCCGGCGGACGGCATCGCGGCCGAAGGCGTCTCGCCCGCGTCCGGCATCCGCGGCCGTCCCCGCACGCCACGTGCCCGCTGTGGCGCGACGCCGGGCGCGGCCCGCCGCCCGCGCCGACGGCGAGGGTGAACGGCTCGCCCGGCATCCGGCGGCCGGGGCGGAGCGCGGACCGCGACTCCGCGTACCGGTAATTCCTCCCTCTCATGCCGACGTCCGGCAGCCCATCGGCGGGCTACCCGGCCCGCCACGGGCACCTCCGCTCCCGCCTCCGCCTCCGCGAGGGCGGTGGGGACGGCCGTGCCACCGGCCCGATACCACCCGCTTCTCCCTTTTTGTCTTGCCCCGGGCACGGACCCGGGCGGCATTGGCGATCACAGGAGTCTGCACGGGTATTGACGCCCCGGTCGGCGGCCCCTTAGCGTCCGGGAGCCATACGTCCGGAAACTTTCCGGAAACTTTGAGAAGGCCGACCGAAAAGGGAGCCCTCTGCATGAGATCTGTCCGTATCGCCGCCACCGCGCTCGCCACGGCCGCCCTGGCGCTGCCGCTGGCCGCGGCACCGGCCACGGCCGCCCCGTCCGACCACGAGGGCACGCGCCACTCCAGCGCCAAGTTCGACCGGCTGCGTGATGCCGCTCCCAAGGGGTTCTACGTGGGCACCGCCGTGGCGGGCGGCGGTCACCACCTCGAGCAGGACTATCCGGACCCCTTCACCCACGACAAGCCGTACCGGAAGCTCCTGGGGCAGCAGTTCAGCTCGGTCTCCCCCGAGAACCAGATGAAGTGGGAGTTCATCCACCCCGAGCGGGACCGCTACGAGTTCGGGGCGGCCGACGCCATCGTCGACTTCGCCAAGCGCAACAAGCAGGTCGTGCGCGGGCACACGCTCCTGTGGCACAGCCAGAACCCGGCGTGGCTGGAGGAGGGCGACTTCACCAAGGAGGAGCTGCGCTCCATCCTGCGCGAGCACATCACCACCGTCGTCGGCCGCTACGCCGGCAAGATCCAGCAGTGGGACGTCGCCAACGAGATCTTCGACGAGCAGGGCAACCTGCGCACCCAGGAGAACATCTGGATCCGCGAGCTCGGACCGGGCATCATCGCCGACGCCTTCCGCTGGGCCCACAAGGCCGACCCGAAGGCCAAGCTGTTCTTCAACGACTACGGTGTCGAGGACGTCAACGCCAAGAGCGACGCCTACTACCGGCTCACCCAGGACCTGCTCAAGCAGGGCGTGCCCGTGCACGGTTTCTCCGTGCAGGCGCACCTGAGCCTGCGCTACGGCTTCCCGACCAGCCTCGAGCAGAACCTGCGCCGGTTCGACAAGCTCGGCCTGGAGACGGCCGTCACCGAGCTGGACGTGCGCATGGACCTGCCGGAGGACGGCCGGCCCACCGAGGCGCAGCTCAAGCAGCAGGCCGACTACTACCAGCAGGCCCTCTCGGCCTGCCTGGCGGTGGACGACTGCAACTCCTTCACCATCTGGGGCTTCACCGACAAGTACTCCTGGGTCCCGGTGTTCTTCCAGGGTGAGGGTTCCGCCACGGTCATGACCGAGGACTTCGAGCGCAAGCCCTCCTTCTACGCCCTGCTGTCCACTCTGAAGGACGCCAAGAAGGACGGCTGGAAGAAGGACTGGCGGAAGGACCGCCGCAGGCACTGAACGCGCCCGCCCGCCGCGGCCTTCCGCGGCGGGCGGCCCGGAGCCAGCACCGGACCCGCCACCGCGTCACCCCGCGGTGGCGGGTCCGGCCGCGTCGGCCGCACCGCCGCCGGGCGTCCGTCCGCCCGCGGGCAGGCCGCCGCCCGGGCAGGCCGCCTCCGCCCGGCGGACCGCCGGGGCGATCGCGCAGGCCGAGGCGAGGAAGGCCGCACCCAGCGCCAGCCAGCCCGCCGGACCCCCGCCCAGCACCAGCCAGGTCAGCGGCAGGGGGCCGAGCATGCGGGCGACGGCGGTACCGGTTCCGAAGAAGCCCTGGTACTGGCCGTGCCGGCCCTCGGGGGCGAGACCGAAGGAGATCTCCCAGGCTCCGGCGGCGAGGAGCGTCTCGCCGAGGACCTGCGCGCACGCGGCCGCCGTCAGGACCGCGAGGGCCGCCCACGGGGACGACGGGGCGGAGGAGAGCGCGAAGGCCGCGCAGGAGGCGAGCATCAGCACGCCCGACAGGCGCACGTACCGGGTCGCCGAGCGCAGACCGGTGACCCCGCGCGCCACCCGCACCTGGAGGACGACGACGGCCAGGGTGTTGAGGGCCAGCAGGGCCGCCACCGTCCAGCGGGGAGCCTCGGTGCGCTGCACCGTCCACAGCGGGACGACGACGCTGAGCAGCGGCATGTAGAGCAGCAGCACCGAGTGGAGGCCGGTGACCAGCGCGTAGGGGCGGTCGCGGAGAACGGCCAGGCGCGGGGCGCCGGCCGCTCCGGCCGGCGCGGCCGGGACGGCGGGCAGGCGCGACAGGACGAGGGCGGCGGCGAGGAACGCGGCGGCGTCCACCGCCAGGACCGCCCGGTACGCGGCGGGGGTGTCCAGGTGGAGGGCCAGGCCGCCCAGGGCGGCGCCGACGGCCAGTCCGGCGTTTCCGGTGGACTGCAGATACGCGCGGACGCGGGTGCGTTCCCGCTCCGGGACGAGGGCGGCCAGCAGCGCCTGCCGGGCCGCGCCGAGCCCGCACTGGCAGCAGGCGTACAGCACGGCGGCGGCCGTGAAGGAGGGGAGGTCCTCGACGGCGAGGAAGACGGCGACGGCCGCCGCGGTCGCCACCGCCAGGGCGACCGCCGCACCGCGCGGCCCGCGCCGGTCGGCCAGGTGTCCCAGGGGGACGCCCGCCACGGCGCCGGCCGCCCAGCCGAGCGTGAGGCCGGCTCCGGCCTCCGTCGCGGACAGGCCGACGACGCGGGTGAAGTACAGCACGGAGCAGACGTAGTACGCGCCGTCCCCGACGGAGTTGACCAGCTGGGCCAGGGCCAGCCGTCGCGGGGCGGAGCCGGACGCCGGAGGCGTCGGCGGGGTCCGTGAGGTCATGCGGCGACGCTACGGACCGGCCCGGCACCCCCGGCAGGTCCAATCGGCGGCCGGATCGGTGGGCCACTTCCGGCCGCCCGGAACACGCCCCGGCCGCCCGCCCCCGGCGGAACGCCGCGGGTCAGCCGCGGTTCGGCTCCTGCCGCCCGGCGACCTGGCCGCTCTTGCGCGAGGACTTGTCGGCCACCATCACCAGTCCGGCGATGACCGCGAAGAGGACGACCGGCAGCACGACGAACAGGCCGATGGTCTCGACCGGGCTGATGCCGGCGCCCGGGTCGTCGCCGTCGTCGCGGTAGACGGCGAGGGCGGAGGGGGAGCTGAGCAGGAGCGCCAGCGCGGTGAAGGCGGTGACTGCTCCGGCGCGCACCGCGGTGCGGGCGTTCCTGGTGTTCTGGGTGACCTTGGTGTCCACGGTGTCCACGCTAGCGAACGTCCGGCGGCGCCACTCGTCCAGGGTGGCCCTGGACGCGCCTGCGGGTGCCCTGCCGCCCGTACAGTTCGTCGCTGACCGTCTCCAGGAGGGCCCGCAGCCGGGGCGAGGCGACGAGTTCCTCCAGGGTGACCGGGCGGCCGTCGCCGTCGGCGACGGGCAGTCGCCAGTTGGGGTACTGGTCCCAGGTGCCCGGCACGTTCTGCGGACGGCGGTCGCCCACGCCGTCGGGCAGCCAGACGCCGACCATCTTCGCGGGGGTGCGGGCCAGGAAGCGGTAGACCGCCCTGATCTCGTCCTCCTCGTCGCCCTCGCCCTCCGGACGCAGGCCCAGGCGGTCCAGGTGCGCCACCCATTCGGCGGTCTCCCGGGCGTCCCGGCCGCGCTCCTCGTCCAGCGAGCCGGCCAGCAGGCCGAGCCGGTCGCGCAGTTCGACGTGCTCGCCGCTGAGGCGGGCGGCGGTGCTGGGCAGGTCGTGGGTGGTGGCGGTGGCCAGGCAGTCGGCGCGCCAGTGCCGCGGGTCCAGCGGCTGGGGCGTGTCGCCGGGCGGGGTGTGCCGGTGCTCGTAGTCGCGCTCGAACCACAGCACGGAGGTGCCCAGCACTCCGCGCCCCGCCAGCTCCCCGCGGACCCCGGGCTCGACGGTGCCCAGGTCCTCGCCGATGACGACGGCCCCCGCCCGGTGGGCCTCCAGGGCGAGGACGCCGAGCATCGCCTCGGCGTCGTAGCGGACGTAGGCGCCCTCCGTCGGCGGGCGGCCCTCGGGGATCCACCAGAGCCGGAACTGGCCCATGACGTGGTCGACGCGCAGCCCGCCCGCGTGGCGCAGCAGCCCGGACAGCAGCGAGCGGTAGGGGGCGTAGCCGGAGGCGGCCAGCGCGTCGGGGCGCCACGGCGGCAGGCCCCAGTCCTGGCCGTGGGCGTTGAAGGCGTCCGGCGGGGCGCCGATGGACATGCCGGGGGCCAGGTGGTCCTGCTGCGCCCAGGCCTCCGCGCCGGAGGGGTGGACGCCCAGGGCCAGGTCGTGGACCAGGCCGATGGACATGCCCGCGTCGCAGGCGGTGCGCTGGGCGCGGGCGAGCTGGGCGTCGGTGAGCCAGGCCAGCCAGCAGTGGAAGTCCACCCTGTCCAGCAGGTCGTTGCGGGCGCGGGCGGTGGCGGGCGAGCGCGGGTCGTCCAGGCCGCCGGGCCAGGAGCGCCAGTCGGGGCCGTGGACCTCGGCCAGGGCGCACCAGGTGGCGTGGTCCTCCAGGGCCTGGCCCTGCTCGGCGAGGAAGTCGCAGTAGGCGATGTGGCGGCCGGGGCTGAGGGGGACGGTGCGGAGCAGTTCCAGCGCGCGGAGCTTGAGCGCCCACACGGCGTCGCGGTCGACGGCGCCGTCCTTGGCGAGGGTGGTCTCGCGCAGTTCGGCGGCGCGGGCCAGCAGTTCGTCCGCCCGCGCCCGCGCCTCGCCGCCGAGGTAGGCGTACTCGGGGACCGCCTCGATCCGCAGGTGGACGGGGTCGGCGAAGCGCCGCGAGGAGGGACGGTAGGGGGAGGGGTCGATCGTGTCGCCCGGGGCGGCGGGGACGGCCGCGTGGAGGGGGTTGAGCTGGATGAACCCGGCGCCGGTCGCGCGTCCGGCCCAGGCGGCCAGGTCGGCGAGGTCCGCGAGGTCGCCCATGCCCCAGGAGCGGGAGGACAGCAGGGAGTAGAGCTGGACGAGGAGCCCGAAGGAGCGCTCCTCCAGGGGCGGGAAGCGGTCCGGCGCGACGATCAGGGCGGCCTGCCCGGAGCGGCCGTCGGGCGCCTCGGCGTGCAGCGTGTGGCAGCCCGGTGGCAGCCGCCTGCCGTCGCCGGCCAGCTCCTCCACGCACCACTCCAGGCACTGGCCGTCCTCGGCCTCCACCCGCAGGGCCGTGCCGTCGGGCAGCGGGGGCAGGCCGCAGCGGACGGCCGCGGGTGGAGCCGCGGCCGGCGAGGCGTGCCGGGCCCGTACGACGACGGTGGGGGGAAGCAGCCGGGCCGCCTCCTCGCGCGCGTGGCGCTCCAGGGCCTCGTCGACGGCCTTCGGCGTGGAGGCGTCGACGCCCAGTGCCGCGAGGACCCGTACGACCGTGTCCTCGGGCACCCGGACCGTGCGTCCGGGGGCGGGATCGTAGGAGGTGCAGACTCCGTGTGCCGCCGCGAGCTTCGCCAGTCGGCCCATCTGGATCTCCCTCGGCTCTCCTCGGCCCCCTCGGGAACTAGATGCCCGCGGACTCCGCGGCGTATCCCACCCCGGTCGGCTCGCTGGTCAGGGGAAGCCCGGCGGCCAGGGGAGGCTCGCTGGTCAGAGGGGCGGCGTCGGCGAGCGGAGGCTCGCTGGTCAGGGGGGCTTCGACGTAGTCGTGGACGCAGGAGCCGTCCAGTCCGGAGTCGGGGTCGGAGACTCCGGAGAGGTCGAGCGGCTCCTGCCCCCGTCCGGGCGGGAGGGTCAGCAGATCGGCGGACGTGGCCACAGGGGGCCTCCGTTCGTTTCTCGGTCGGACATCGGGGCCCTACCCACTCGGGAGGGACACAGTCCCCGTCGGCGGAACAATGTGAGCCGGGTCACTCCGGCCCCGGACCGATGATTTCACGGTGCGGCGCGCTTGTCAGCGCAGAGAATTCGCCAGGCGCCGTCGTCGCCTCCAGGATTTGCCGTGCCGGACGGGGCGGCTCTCCGGGCCGCCCCGTCCGGAAACGGATGCGGGACGGACCCGGGAAGCGGCCCCCCGAAGCGGCGCACGGCGGCCCCGCGGCGGCCCCGCGGCGCCGCGCCGCGCCGACAAAGCCGGACACTTCGGCCGCCGCCGTTGACACCTCGCCGCGCCGGTGGTGGGCTCGGTGCGGCCGACGGGCCCGGCCGGCGGCAAGCCGGGCGGGCCGGGACGGACCGGACAGCAGAGCGGGCGAGAAGGGCCTACGACGTGAACCACGCGACGCATGGCCGCGGCGCGCGCCGGACCGGTGCGACGGCGCTGGTGGCGGCCGTTCTCGGAGGACTGCTCTCGGGTGCGCCGGGCGCCCACGCCGCGCCGCCCGCGCCCGACACGGCAAACGGCAGGGCGCCGGCCGCCGACGGCCGGGAGGAGCACACCGCGCAGGACGGCGTCCCGGCGGTCTGGCCCCGCCCGCAGTCCCTGCGGGAGCGGGGCGCGCCCGTCCCCGTCGGCGACGAGGCCACCGTGATCGCCGACGGGGACGCCGACCCCCACGCCCTCGACGTCGTCCGCGACGCCCTGCGCGCGGCCGGCGCGCGCGATGTGCGGACCCTACGGCCGGGCGAGGAGTCCTCCGCCCGGGGCCTGGTGGTCCGGGCCGGGGGCGCCGCCGCGGAGGAGGCGCTGCGCGCCCTGCGCGCCCCCGCGCGCGGCGACCTGCCCCCGGGCGGCTACCGGCTCGCGGTCGGCCGGGCGGACCCCGGCGGCACGGTCGCCCTGGCGGGCGTCGGCGGGGACGGGCTGTTCCACGCCGCGCAGACGCTGCGGCAGCTGGTGGTCGCCGGCGAGGGCGGGCGCCGCGCGTTCGCCGGGGTCGCCGTGCGGGACTGGCCGGCCACGGCCGTGCGCGGCACCGCCGAGGGCTTCTACGGCGAGGCCTGGTCGCACGAGGAGCGGCTGGCGCACCTGGACTTCATGGGCCGCACCAAGCAGAACCGCTACCTGTACGCCCCCGGCGACGACCCGTTCCGCCAGTCCCGCTGGCGCGACCCCTACCCCGCCGAGCGGCGCGCGCAGTTCCGCGAGCTGGCCGAGCGCGCCCGGCGCAACCACGTGGTGCTGAGCTGGGCCGTCTCGCCGGGGCAGTCGATGTGCCTGGTCTCCGGGGACGACCGCCGGGCGCTGCTGCGCAAGATCGACGCCATGGTGGCGCTGGGAGTGCGGGCCGTCCAGCTCCGCTTCGAGGACGCGAGTTACAACGAGTGGCACTGCGGCGAGGACGCCGACCACTACGGCTACGGCCCCGACGCGGCCGCCCGCGCCCACGCCGAGCTGGCCAACGAGGTGGCCGCGCACCTGGCCGGGCGGTACGGGACCGGACGCGGCGCGGTACCGCTGTCGGTGCTGCCGACCGAGTTCTACCAGGACGGCGCCACCGAGTACCGGCGCGTGTTCGCCAGGACGCTGCGCGCGGACGTGGAGGTGGCCTGGACGGGCGTCGGGGTCGTCCCGGCGGCCATCACCGGGGGCGAGCTGGCCGAGGCCCGCTCCGTCTTCCGCCACCCGCTGGTCACGATGGACAACTACCCGGTCAACGACTACGCCGCGGACCGGATCTTCCTCGGCCCGTACACCGGCCGCGACCCGGCCGTCGCCAACGGCTCGGCGGAGCTGCTGGCCAACGCGATGGAGCAGGCGACGGCCTCCCGCGTCCCGCTGTTCACGGTCGCCGACTACGCCTGGAACCCCCGCGGCTACCGGCCCGGGGAGTCCTGGGAGGCGGCCGTCGGCGACCTCGCGGACACCGGCGGGCCGGACGGCTCCCCCGGCGCCTCCTCCGACGGCAGGACCCGCGAGGCGCTGCGCGCGTTCGCCGCCAACAACTCCTCCTCCGTGCTGGACGGCGAGGAGTCCGCCTACCTCGCCCCGCTGCTCGACGCCTACTGGGACGCCCACGCCGGCCGCGACGAGAAGCGGTTCGCCGAAGCGGCCGGACGGCTGCGCGACGCCTTCGCGGTGCTGCGCGAGGCCCCCCGCCACCTGGAGGACGTGGCCGGCGGCGCCCTGAAGGACGAGGCGCGCCCCTGGGTGCGGCAGCTCGCGCGCCACGGCCGGGCGGGCGAGCGCGCGCTGGACATGCTGGCCGCCCAGCGGCGCGGGGACGGCGCGGCGGCCTGGGAGGCGCGGCTGGAGCTGGAGCGGCTGCGCGACGAGGCCGGCAGGAGCGGCGCGACGGTCGGCGAGGGGGTCCTGCCGGTCTTCGTGGACGAGGCGCTGAAGATCGCCGACGACTGGTCGGGCTCCGGCGGCCGGGCCCCCCGGAGCGAGCGCTCCGGGGAGCGGGTGCGCGGCGGCCCCGGCCCGCTGCCCGGATCCTCGCCGGAGGACGCCGCCGACGGCGATCCGGCCACCGCCTTCCGCGCCGCCGAGGCGCCCGCCCCCGGTTCCGAGGAGCTGGAGCTGCGGCTGCCCCGGCCGCGCGCCCTGGAGGCCGTCACCGTCCAGTCCGAGCCGGGCTCGGGCGTCCGCGCCTCCGTCGAGGTCCGCGTGCCGGGCGAGGGCTGGAAGGAGCTGGGCGTCCTCTCCGACCGCGGCTGGACGGAGGTGCGGGCCGGCGGCCTGCGGGTGGACGCCGTACGGCTGGCCTGGCGGGACGGCTCGAAGGCCCCGGTGATCCACGAGCTGACGCCCTGGTACTCCGACGCCCCCGGCGCCGAGCTGGAGCTGTCCCGCACCGAGGCCAACGCCGTGATCGGCGGCGACGCGGCCGTGGTCGAGGCCCGGCTGACCGGCAACCGCCCGACCGACGTGCGCGCCCGGCTGACGGTGCGGGCGCCCGAGGGCTTCACGGCGCGCGCCCCGCGGCGGGTGACGCTCCGGCGCGGCGTCCCGGCGACGGCGGCCGTCGAGGTGCTGGCCGGGAAGGACGTCCGGCCGGGCACCTACGACGTGCCCGTCGTCCTCACCACCGCGGAGGGCGAGGTCCGGGAGGCGACGCTCACCGTCCGCGCCTACCCGCCCACCGGCGGGCCGGACCTGGCGCGCGGCGCGCGGGCCGGCTCCTCCGCCGACGAGACCCGGGACTTCCCCGCCTCGGCCGTCACCGACGGCGATCCGGAGACCCGCTGGTCCTCCCCGGCCGAGGACGGGCAGTGGGTGCAGGTGGAGCTGGACCGGCCGGCCCGGGTCGGCGAGGTGCGGCTGCACTGGCAGGACGCCCACGCCTCCCGCTACCGCGTCCAGGTCTCCGCCGACGGCAGGCGCTGGCGCACGGCCGCGACCGTGCGCGACGGGCGGGGCGGACGGGAGACGGTGCGGATGGCCGCTCCGGCCGACACCCGCTTCGTGCGGGTGGTGGGCGACGAGCGGGCGACCCGCTACGGGCTGTCCCTGTGGTCCGTGGAGGTCTACGCGGTGCGGGACGCCGAGCGGGACGGCAAGGACCCCGAGGGCCCCGGGAACCCCGGGAACCGCGGAGACCCCGGAGACCGCGGGAACGGCGGCGCCGGCGACGGCCGGGGCGGAGGGAGCGCCGGGAGCCGCCGGGAGTGACGGGCGGGCCGGGGCCGGCCCGGGGGCGCGCCCCGGGCCGGCCCCGGAAACAGCGGAGCCCGGATCTCAGGCGGGTGTCCTGCCGTCGATCCGGGCCAGCGCCTCCTCCGCGCCGTACGGCCGCAGGTACGGCAGCCAGCGCGGGTCCCTGTGCCCCGTGCCGATGATCCGCCAGGCCAGGCCCGTCGGCGGCGCGGGTTGGTGCCGCATCCGCCAGCCCAGCTCGGAGACGTGGCGGTCGGCCTTCATGTGGTTGCAGCGGCGGCAGGCCGCCACGACGTTGTCCCAGGAGTGCTGCCCGCCGCGACTGCGCGGAACGACGTGGTCGACGCTGGTTGCGACGCCACCGCAGTACACGCATCTGCCGCCGTCACGGGCGAACAGGGCGCGGCGGGTGAGCGGCACGGTGCCGCGGAAGGGCACGCGTACGAAGCGCTTCAGACGTACGACGCTCGGGGCGGGTATGGCTTGGGTGGCGCTGTGCATCAGGGCGCCGGAATCCTCGAGGCTGGTCGCCTTTCCGTTCAGGACGAGGATGAGCGCGCGGCGGAGCGGTACGACGCCGAGCGGCTCGTACGACGCGTTGAGGACCAGGACATGCGGCACGGTGCCTCCTTGTACGTCGGCGGCGCGTGGCTCGCGCCGGGACGATCTCCCCCAGTGTGTCCCGCGTCCCGGTGGCGGCGCCACCACGATCGCGTAACGCGCTGAGCGTGTTTTCGCCCACACACCGTTTCTCCCCCGCCCCGCCCCGCCCCCATGCCGCGTGCGCCGGGTGCCGAGCCCCCGGCCGGACCGGATGTCCCCCGTTAGTGTTGCAAGGGTGGAATCGATGGACGACGCGCACGAGACGGCCACCAACGCCGCGGGCTGGATAGAGGAGAACTGGGGCGCCTGGCTCGCCGCCGGGCTCCGCATCCTGCTGATCCTGGTGATAGCGGTCGTGCTGCGCTCGGTGATCCGCCGGGCCATCACCCGGTTGGTCGCCCGGATGAACCGCAACGCCGAGGCCGAGGCGAGCGGCAACGCGCTGCGCGGCCTGCTGGTCAACGCCGAGCGGCGGCGCCAGCGCACCGAGGCGATCGGTTCGGTGCTGCGCAGCGTCGCCACGTTCGTGATCATGGGGACGGCGGCGCTGGTCGTCCTGTCGACCCTGGGCATCGACCTCGCGCCGCTGCTGGCCAGCGCCGGCGTCGCCGGTGTGGCGATCGGCTTCGGCGCCCGCAACCTGGTCACGGACGTGTTGGGCGGGATGTTCGTCCTGCTGGAGGACCAGTACGGGGTCGGCGACCGGATCGACGCGGGCGAGGCCACCGGCACGGTGCTGGAGATCGGGCTGCGGGTGACCAAGCTGCGCGGCGACGACGGCGAGATCTGGTACGTCCGCAACGGCGAGATCAAGCGGGTCGGCAACCTCAGCCAGGGCTGGGCGACGGCCTCCCTGGACGTGGAGGTCCGCTCCGACGAGAACCTGGACGAGGTCCGGTCGGCCGTCGTGTCGGCCGGTGAGGAGATGTCCACCACGTCGCCGTGGGACGAGGTCCTGTGGGCGCCGGTGGAGGTGCTGGGCCTGAACTCGGTGACGCTGGAGACGATGGTGATCCGGGTCTCGGCGAAGACCATGCCGGGCAAGGCCCTGCCCGTGGAGCGCGAACTGCGCTGGCGGATCAAGCGGGCGCTGGACGCGCGGGGCATCCGGATGGTGGACGAGGAGTCGCTGACCGCCCTGCGCAAACTGGACGCCGACCTGGAGCACGGCCTGGGCAGGGGGCTGGAGCGCGATCTGGCCAAGGGGCTGGGCCCGGCCCTGGTGAAGGACGGGGGCGGGCCCCTGGGCGCCTCCCCGGCCGCGAGCCCCGCGAAGGCTCCGAAGGCTGCGGCGGATTCCTCCGTGAAGTCCCCCGCGAAGCCACCCGTGAAGTCACCCGTGAAATCGTCCCCGGCCGGCTCCCCGGCGGAGGACGGCGGCCGGACGCCGGCGGCGGAGCCGGCCGAATCCGGGCGGGCCCCGGCGGCCCCGGCGGCCCCGGCGAGGGAGACGGGCGCGGAACCGGGCCGGGGCGCGGGCGGCGGCCGGTCCGCCCCGTAGGCCGGGACGCGCACGGACCGCGCCACCGCACGGGAACGCCCCAGGAAACACCGCGTGGGGGCAACGCGCCGGATCCGGCCGTCCGTTGACGCGTGCCCAGGGCGGGTCTACCGTCCTGTCCCGCACGACTGGAAACTTTCCTGACAGTGGCGGGCGGGAGAGCCGATGGCCGGTACGACCCCGGGCACGCCCCGGGTGCTGCGCGCGATGAACGACCGCGCGGCGCTGGAACTGCTCCTCGCCCACGGCCCGCTGTCACGCGGCCGCATCGGCGCGCTGACCGGGCTGTCCAAACCGACCGCGTCCCAGCTCCTGGCCCGGCTGGAGGACGCGGGCCTGGTCGTCGCCACCGGCACCAGCCGGGGCCGCCCCGGGCCGGGCGCCCGCCTCTACTCCCTCAACCCGGCCGTGGCGCACGTCGCCGGAGTGGACGTCACCGCCGACCGCGTCCGCGCGGCGGTCGCCGACCTCACCGGACGGACCGTCGGCGCCTTCGAGGTGCCCGTCTCCGGGCGGCGGTCCCCCGGGAGCGCCGTCCGGCAGGTGGTGGCCGCCGTGGACGGCGCCGCCGGGGACGCCGGGCTCTCCCGCGACGGGCTGCACCGCGTCGTCATCGGCACCCCGGGCGCCTTCGACCCCCGGACGGGGCGGCTGCGCTACGCCTCCCACCTGCCCGGCTGGCACTCCCCCGCCCTGCAGGAGGAGCTGGCCGCGGCGCTGCCGATGCCCCTGGAGTACGAGAACGACGTCAACCTCGCCGCCGTCGCCGAACAGCGGCTGGGGGCCGCCCGGGGCCACGACGACTTCGTCCTGCTGTGGAACGAGGAGGGCCTGGGCGCCGCCGTGGTGCTGGGCGGACGGCTGCACCGGGGCCACACCGGCGGCGCGGGCGAGGTCGGCTTCCTGCCGGTGCCCGGCGTGCCGCTGATGCGCCGGGTCGCCCGGACGGGCGGCGGGGGCTTCCAGGAGCTGGCGGGCGCCGCCGCCGTGGTGCGCACCGCCCGCGAGCTGGGCCTCACGCCCCCGCCCGGACCGGTGCGGGAGGCGGCGGCGGCCCTGCTCGCCCGGGCGGCCGGGCACACCGGCCCGGACGGCCGGGCGGACGGCGGCCCGGACGGCCCCGGGGGCGAGCTGCTGCGCCGGACGGCCACCGCCCTGGCGACCGGGCTCGCCTCGGTGGTCGCCGTCCTGGACCCCGGGCTCGTCGTCCTCTCCGGCGGCGTGCTGACCGCCGGGGGCGAGGCGCTGCGCACGCTGGTCCAGCGGGAACTGGCCGAACTGGCGGCTCCCCGGCCCCGGTTGGTCCTCGGCGCCGTCACCGGGCACCCCGTGCTCAGCGGGGCCCTGGAGAGCGCCCTGGCCGCCACCCGCGACGAGGTGTTCGACACCTCCCGCCGGCCCGCCGACCCCCGTCGGCTCCCCGATCCCCGCCGTTCCCGAGGAGGAGCAGGCCAGTGAAACTCGCAGTGGTGGGTGGCGGTTCGACCTACACCCCCGAACTCGTCGACGGACTGGCCCGGCTGCGGGACGTCCTCCCCGTCACCGAACTGGTCCTGGCCGACCCGGCCGCGGACCGGCTGGAGGTGGTGGGCGGGCTCGCCCGCCGCATCCTCGCCCGCGCCGGCCACCCGGCCGCCGTCACCACCACCTCCGACCTGGACGAGGCGGCGGCGGACGCCCACGCCGTCCTCCTCCAGCTCCGCGTCGGCGGGCAGGCGGCCCGCGAGAAGGACGAGACCTGGCCGCTGGAGTGCGGCTGCGTCGGGCAGGAGACCACGGGCGCGGGCGGGCTCGCCAAGGCGCTGCGCACCGTCCCCGTCGTGCTGGACATCGCCGAGCGGGTGCGCCGCGCCGGCCCGGACGCGTGGATCGTCGACTTCACCAACCCGGTCGGCATCGTCACCCGCGCCCTGCTGAACGAGGGCCACCGGGCCGTGGGCCTGTGCAACGTGGCGATCGGCCTCCAGCGGAAGTTCGCCGCGCTGCTGGACGTCCGCCCCGGGGAGGTCCACCTCGACCACGTCGGGCTCAACCACCTCACCTGGGAGCTGGGCGTGCGCCTGGGCGGGCCGGGCGGGACGGACGTCCTGCCGGAGCTGCTGGCCCGGCACGGCGGGACCATCGCCGCCGACCTGCGGCTGCCGAGGGCCCTCCTGGACCGGCTGGGCGCCGTGCCCTCGTACTACCTGCGCTACTACTACGCGCACGACGAGGTCGTGGCCGAGATGCGCACCAGGCCCTCGCGGGCGGCCGAGGTCGCCGCACTGGAGCGGGAGCTGCTGGAGATGTACGCCGACCCGGCACTGGACACCAAGCCCGAACTGCTGGCCGGACGCGGCGGCGCCCACTACTCCGAGGCCGCCGTCGCCCTGACCGCCGCGCTGCTGGGCAGCGGCGGAACCAACGACGGAACCGGCGGCGGCAGCGTGCAGGTGGTGAACGTCCGCAACGGCGGCACCCTGCCCTTCCTCCCCGACGACGCGGTGATCGAGGTGCCGGCCGAGGTCTCCCCGGCGGGCGCGGAACCCCTGCCCGTGCCGCCGCTCCCCCCGCTCCACGCCGGTCTGGTCTCGGCCGTGACGGCGTACGAGCACCTGGCGCTGGAGGCCGCCCTCCACGGCGGCCGGGACCGGGTGTTCGCCGCGCTGCTGGCCCACCCGCTCGTCGGGCAGTACGCCCTCGCCGAGGAGCTGACGGACCGCCTGATCGCCCACAACCGGGAGCACCTGGCATGGGCCTGACGTCCGTCCCCCCGGCGGCCGCCTCCCCCGCGGCCGCGGCCCTGGCCGTCGACGCGGGCAACAGCAAGACCGACGTGGCGCTGGTCGCCGGGGACGGAAGCGTCCTGGGCGCCGCGCGGGGCGGCGGGTTCCGGCCGCCGGCGGCCGGGGCGGAGGCGGCCGTCGAGGCCCTGGGCGAGACCGTGGCCCGGGCGGCTAGGGACGCGGGGTTGGACGCCGACGCCGTCGGCTCGGGCGTTCCCCTGGCCGAGCACGTCTCGGCCTGTCTGGCCAACGCCGACCTGCCGCGCGAGGAGCGGGAGCTGGCGGCCCTGGTCGACGGCCGCGGCTGGGGCCGCACCGGCGAGGTCGTCAACGACACCTTCGCGGTCCTGCGCGCGGGGCTGCCCGACGACGGCTCGGTGCGGCACGGGGTCGCCGTCGTCTGCGGCGCGGGCGTCAACTGCGTCGGGGTCGCCGGGGACGGCCGCACCCACCGCTTCCCCGCCCTGGGCCGGCTCTCCGGCGACTGGGGCGGCGGCGGGGGGCTGGCCGAGGAGGCGCTGTGGCACGCCGCCCGCGCCGAGGACGGCCGGGGCGGGGACACCGAGCTGGCCCGGGCGCTGCCCGCCCACTTCGGGCTGCCCAGCATGTACGCGCTGATCGAGGCGTTCCACCTGGGCGACCTCCCGGGCGCGCGCCGCCACGAACTCGTCCCCGTCCTCTTCGAGGCGGCCGACGGCGGCGACGCGGTCGCCCGCGCGCTGGTGCGCCGCCAGGCCGAGGAGATCGTGGCCATGGCCGCGGTCGCGCTGGAACGCCTGGACCTGCTCGGCGCCCCCACTCCGGTCGTGCTGGGCGGCGGCGTCGTGGCGGCCCGTCACCGGCTCCTCCGCGACACGCTCCTGGAGCTGTTCGCCGAACGCGCGCCCCTGGCCGTAGTGGACACCGTCACCGCGCCTCCGGTGCTCGGCGCCGCGCTGATGGCCCTGGACCGCCTGGGGGCCGGGCCCGCCGCCTGCGCCCGGCTGCGCGCCCACTACGCCGCGCCGCCCGGCGGTCCGGGTGGCGCGGACGACCCGTGAAGATCGCGATCAGAACAAGATCATGAGAGGAACGGTGCCGTCGCCGCTCCCGGCCGCCATACTGCTGGACGGGGCTCCTCCGGCTCCGCCGCCCGGGGAGGACGCGGGGCCCGGTGCGTCAGCGACCGAGGGGGAGGTCCCGACCAGTGACACAGCCGCCGAGCGGCCCGCCCGCGACCCCCGCGGCCCCCTCCGTGCCGGCGCCCCCGGGCGCGTCCGGCCCCGGCTCCTCCGCCGTCCCCGGACCGCCGCGCCGTACGGCCTGGGCCGAGGGCGCGGCCAGGCTGCGCGCGGCGGCGGTGACCGAGCCCGGACGGCTGCGGATCATCGGAGCGGCCCTGGCCGCGCTGGTGCTGGCGTTCGGGGCGGTGACCGCCTGGCAGGTCTCCGGCCGGGCCGCCGCGGCCGGAGACGCGCTCCACCACAGCCAGCCGCTGAGCGCCGACGCGGCGAGCGTCTACCGCTCCCTCGCCGACGCCGACACCACCGCCGCGGCCGCCTTCCTGGCCGGCGGCGACGAGCCGCCCGAGCTGCGCGAGCGGTACGAGCGGGACATCCGCACCGCCTCCCGGCTGCTGGCCGAGGCGGCGGCCAACAGCGGCCTGTCGGACCGCGGGCGCGCCGAGGTCACCGAGCTGAACCAGCGGCTCCCCTTCTACACCGGCCTGGTGGAGACCGCCCGCGCCAACAACCGGCAGGGCCTGCCCCTGGGCGGCGCCTACCTGCGCCACGCCAGTGAGCAGATGCGCACGGAGCTGCTGCCCGCCGCGGAGGCGCTCCACCGGTCCGAGACCGCCCGGCTCGGCCGGGACCACCGGGACGCGCGCTCCTGGCCCGTCGCCGCGCTGCTCACCGGGGCCGCCGCGCTCGCCGCGCTCTGCTGGGCCCAGCGCCGCCACTACCTGCGGACGAACCGGGTGTTCAACCCCGGGCTGCTGGCCGCGACCGCCGCGACGGCCGCGGCTCTGCTGTGGCTGGTGTCCGCGCACGGCCTCGCCCGGTCCGCGCTCGACGCCTCCGACCGGTGCGGCGCCCGGTCGCTCCAGGTGCTCAACGAGGCGTGGACGGGCGCCCTGCGGGCCCGCGGCGACGAGAGCATGACGCTGGTGGCCCGCGGCGGCGGCGCCGCCTACGAGGAGAGCTACCGGAAGGGCATGGCCGAGGTCGCGGGCGGCGCGGACGGAGAACCCGGCGGACGGCTGGCCGAGGCGCTGGCCCTGGCCGACGACGAGGAGGGGCGCCGGCCGGTCGAGAAGGCCCTGCGGGCCGCCGCCGACTGGCGGGAGCACCACGCGGCCGCCCGCGAGTCGGAGAACGGCGGCCACTACGACGACGCGGTCGACACGGTGATCGGGCCCGGCCCGGACAGCGCGCGGGGCGCGTTCGACGCGGTGGAGGCCGGCCTCGCCGAGGCCGTGCGGCACGAGCAGCGGGAGTTCGAGCGGGCCGCCGGGCGGGGGCTGGACGCCCTCGGCGGGCTGCCCGCCGGGGCCGGGGCGCTGTCCGTGCTCGGCGCCGCGGGCGTGGTCCTGGGCATCGGCCGCAGGCTGTCGGAGTACCGGTGAGGAGCGGCGGAGGAGCGCATGTGAGAACACCTGTGGCACCTGTGGCGCCCGGGCGGGGCCCCCGGAGGGGCCGGGCCGGCACGTCCGTCGCCGTGGCGGTGGGCGGGCTGACCCTGTCCGCCGTGCTGCTGGTCCAGACGGTGCTGTCCGCGGCGGCGCCCGTGCGGCCGCCCTCGGACGGCGACCGGGGGGCGGAGCGCGGGCCGGGCGCCGCGCGGGCGGCGCCCGCAGCCGAACGGGAGACCTGCGCCGACGGCAGCGACCCCGCCGAGAGCCTGCGGCCCTCGGCGGAGGCCGGGCCCGCGGTCCGGCGCATCCAGCGTGCGGGACGGCTGGTGGTCGGCGTCGACCAGAACAGCTACCTGTGGGGCTACCGCGACCCGTCCACCGGCGGCATCACCGGTTTCGACATCGACCTGGTGAAGGCCGTCGCCGAGGACCTGCTCGGCGACGACCCCGAGATCGTCTACAAGACCATCCCGACCGACCAGCGCATCCCCGCCGTGCGAAGGCGCGAGGTGGACATGGTGGTGCGCACGATGTCCATCACCTGCGAGCGGCGGAGGCAGGTGGCGTTCTCCACGGCGTACTTCGAGGCCGGGCAGCAGATCCTCGTCCCGAAGTCCTCGCCGGTCACGGGGTTCGACGGGACGCTGCGCGGCAAGAGGCTGTGCACCGCGGCCGGTTCGACCGCGCAGACCCTGCTGGAGGAGGACGACGGGGGCGCCCTGCCCGTCTACGTCGGCAACCAGCTCGACTGCCTGGTGCTGCTCCAGCTGGGCGAGGTGGACGCGGTGATGACCGACAGCGCCCTGGCCGCCGGGCAGGCCGCCCAGGACCCCTCGGTGCACCTCGTCGGCGAGCCGCTGACCGTCGAGCCGTACGGCATCGCGATGCACCTGGAGGACGAGGATCTGGTGCGACGGGTCAACAAGGTGCTGGAGGACTACCGCCGCGGCGGTGGTGACAGTCCGTGGATGGCCTCATACGAACGGTGGCTCGCCGACAAGATGGAGACAGCGGAGCCGGCGCCCCCGGCTCCGGCGTACAGGGACCGATGACGCGCCGGGTACGTCCGGCGACGAGAACGGCGAGGTGATCGATGGGGGACGGCGGAGGTCCGGAGCCCGGCGAACCGGTGATGAGCCGGGAGGAGGTGGACCGTGCCCTGGCACGGCTGGACGCGGAGCACGAGGCGCTCGAAACGTCCCTGCTCTCGCTCCAGGACCACGCGGGGCGCAGGCTGCTGGAGGGCGCCGGGCCGACGGGCGTCACCAAGGAGCGGTGGGCGCGGGCCGAGGAGGCCATATCGCTGCTGTGGACGCACTTCGAGGCCTACACCGCCGCCCTGGAGTCGCTCCGCGGACTGCGCGCCCGGCACCGCCGGCCGACGCCCGGCGGCCTCGCCGAGCTGACCGCCGCGCTGCGGAACCCGTCGGTGACCGTCCCCGGCGGGGACGGCGAGCGGATCGGCCTGGCCGAGCTGGTCGACCGGATGAACGGCTGGTACGCCCAGGCCCTCGACGTGGTCGCCGCCGCCGACTCGGTGTGGTCCGCCCTGCCCGCCCGGATAGACATGCTCTCCGCCGAGCTCCAGCGCGTCCGCTCCCTGGCGCACTCCGTCGGCGTGCGCCCCGGGGAGCACCCGGCGGGCGACGAGCTGGAGCGCACCACCGAGGAGCTGGCCTCGCTGCGCGCCGAGGTGGTCGCCGACCCGCTGGCCTTCTGGATCCCCGCGGGCGGGAGTTCGGCCCCCGGCGGCGGCCGTCCCGACACCGGGCGGTACGACCGGGCGGCCCGCGCCCTGGAGGACGTCCGGCGCGAGATCGACGCCGTGCTCCAGGTGCGGCAGGACGCCGAGCAGCGGCTGATGCGGCTGCGCGACGTCCTCTCCCGCGCGGACCGGACCCTGGCGGAGGCGCGCACGGCGCGCGGCGAGGTGCTGGCGAAGATCGCCGCCTCCGAGGTGCCCGCGGTGAGCGGGCCCCCGACGGTGCTGTACGAGCAGTTGGAGGCCGCCGTCGAGCACCGGCGCCACGCCCGCTGGCACCGGTTGTCGCCGCTGCTGGAGAGCCTGGAGGAGCGCGCGGAGGAGGAGTTGGAGCGGGCCCGCGCCTCGCTGGCCGCGGTGACCGCGCCGCTGGCCGTCCGCGCGGAGCTGCGCGGCCGGCTGGACGCGTACCGGGCGAGGGCGGCCCGGCACGGGGCGGCGGACGACCCGCTGCTGTCGGAGCGGTACGACGCCGCGCGGCGGCTGCTGTGGAGCGCCCCGTGCGACCTGCGGGCCGCCGAGCAGGCGGTGCTGCGCTACCGGCAGGCCGTGCTGGAGATCCTGGAGCCGCCGTCCGGCGGGGAGGGGGAGGTCCGGTGAGCGCGCCGGCCGGAGCGGCACGGGCGTGCCGGCGACCCGGCTGCGGAGGCACGTACGAGGACGCCGGCGGCGGGCTGTACTGCGGCGCCTGCGGGACGGCGCCGCCGGTCGCCCCGGACGGCACGGTGGCCTCCCCGCCGACGAGCGCGCAGGGCGTCCCGGCGGCCTTCCGCTCCCCCGGGCCGCCGCAGCCGTCCCCGGAACCGCCGCAGCCGTCCTCGGAACCGTCGCAGCCGTCGTCCGGGCGGCTGTCCGGGCGGCTGTCGGACCGCTCCTCGGGGCGGCCGGTCTCCGCGCGCAGCTCCCGCTCGTCGTCCTCCTCCGCCCGCGGCGCGCTGGGCGCCGGGCTGGTGTCCGTGCCCCCGGTGCCGCGTCCGGACCCGCGGACGGCGGTGCTGGAGAACCCGGAGGTGCCCGAGCGGAAGCGGTTCTGCGGCAACCACGGGTGCGGCGCCCCGGTGGGGCGCTCGCGGCGCGGGCGGCCGGGCCGTGCCGAGGGCTTCTGCACCCGGTGCGGGCACCCCTACTCCTTCGTCCCCAAGCTGCGGCCGGGCGACGTGGTGCACGGCCAGTACGAGGTGGTGGGCTGCCTGGCGCACGGCGGCCTGGGCTGGATCTACCTGGCGGTGGACCACGCGGTCTCCGGCCGCTGGGTGGTGCTCAAGGGCCTGCTGGACACCGGCGACGAGGACGCCATGGCCGCGGCGATCTCCGAACGGCGGTTCCTCGCGGAGATCGAGCACCCCTCCATCGTGCGCATCCACAACTTCGTCGAGCACCTGGACCGGCGCACCGGCAGCCTCGACGGCTACATCGTGATGGAGTACGTCGGCGGCAGGTCGCTCAAGGAGATCGCCAACTCCCGCCGCACGCCGCAGGGACGCCGCGACCCGCTGCCGGTCGAGCAGGCGTGCGCGTACGGCATCGAGGCGCTGGAGGCGCTCGGCCACCTCCACGCCCGGAACCTGCTCTACTGCGACTTCAAGGTCGACAACGCCATCCAGCAGGGGGACCGCCTCAAGCTGATCGACATGGGCGCGGTCCGGCGGATGGACGACCACGAGAGCGCGATCTACGGAACGGTCGGCTACCAGGCGCCGGAGGTGACGGAGACGGGCCCGTCGGTGGCCTCGGACCTGTACACGGTGGCGCGCACGCTGGCCGTGCTGACCTTCGACTTCCAGGGCTACACCACCGTGTTCGCGCACAGCCTGCCGGGTCCGGAGCACATCGCGGTCTTCCGGCGGCACGAGTCGTTCCACCGGCTGCTGGTGCGGGCCACCGACCCCGACCCGCAGCGGCGGTTCGCCTCGGCGGCGGAGATGTCCGAGCAGCTCATGGGCGTGCTGCGGGAGATCGTGGCGCTCCGGACGGGCGAACCGCGGCCTTCGGCGTCCACCCTGTTCGGTCCGGAGACGAGGGCCGTGGACACCCAGGTGCTGGCGCCCGCCGCCGGTGACACCTCGCTGCTGGGCGTCCGCGCGCCCCGGCGTCCGCGCCGGGGGCGCGTTCCGGCGGCGCACTCCGTCGTGAGCGCGGGCGCGGTGGATCCGGCGCCCGCGCCGAAGCCGCTGGACGCGCGGGCGGCGGCACTGGCGCTTCCGGTTCCCCTGGTGGACCCCGCCGATCCGAACGCCGGGTTCCTCGCGGGTCTGCCGGCCGCCGAACCGGCCGAGCTGATCGCGGCGTTGAGGGCCGCGCCGGCCGACTCGGCGGAGCGGCGGCTGCGGGAGCTGCGCGCATGGCTGGAGGCGGACGGCGCGAACGGCCGCGCGGTCGCCGCCGGAATGCTGGCCGAGCTGGAGGAACGGCACGGCGACGACTGGCGGGTGGTCTGGCACCGGGGGCTGTACGCCCTGGCCGCCGGCGACCGGGAGACGGCCGCGGCGGCCTTCGACGCGGTCCACGGCGCCTTCCCCGGCGAGCCCGCCCCCAAGCTGGCGCTCGGCGTCTGCGCCGAGGCGCTGAAGTGCTGGGAGGACGCCGAGCGCTACTACCGCCTGGTGTGGGCGACCGACCGGAGCTGGGTGAGCGCCGCGTTCGGCCTGGCCCGGGTACGGTTGGCGACCGGTGACCGCCGCGGCGCCGTGCGGACGCTGGAGTCCGTGCCGGAGTCCTCCGTCCACCACACGGCCGCGAGGGTGGCCGCCGTACGGGCCCGGCTGCGGCGGCGCTCCCCCTACGAACCGCTGCTGGAGGACCTGCGGGCCGCCGCCCGCGAGGTGGAGCGGCTGCGGGACGCGGGTCTGGACGCGCTGCGCCGCGAACGGTTGACCGCCGAGGTACTGGGCAGTGCGTTGGACTGGGTGCTGGCGGGCCGGCAGGGCGCGCCCGCGCCCGCCGGTCCGGGGCGGCTCCCGCCCCTGCTGGGCTGCGAGATGGACGAGACAGGGCTCCGCCTGGGGCTGGAACGCTCGTTCCGGCTGCTCGCCCGGCTCGCGCAGACCGGCGCCGAAAGGATCGAACTGGTGGAACGGGCCAACCGTCTCCGCCCCAGAACGTGGGTGTGACCATGCCGCAGCTCGACCAACTCTCCGTCTGCCCTCGCTGCGAGGAGCCCATCGAGGAGGGCGACCGCTTCTGCGGTGCGTGCGGTGCCGACCTGGCGGCCGTGGTGAACGGCCCGCGACCGCCGGAGCCGCCGTCCGTGCCGCCAACCGTGCCTCCGGTGCCGCCGATGCCCCCGGTGCCGCCGTCCGTGCCTCCGATGCCCCCGGTGCCGCCGATGCCCGCGGCGCCCCCCGCCGCGCCTCCCGCCGAGGCCGCCCGGCCCGCGCCGGCCGGCGAACCGGACTTCACCCTGCCGCCGCCCGCCCCGGGCCCGGACCCGGTGCCGGGTCCCCGCCCGGTGCCGGACCCGCCGGACGCCCACAGGGCGCCGGACACGTCCCAGGCCCCGCCCGCCCCGGCTCCGGACGAGGACCCGCGCCTGCTCGGCGACGCGCCGTCCGCCGGCCGGGAAACGGGCGGGGGCGCGGCCCCGGAGGGGGACCGGCGGCCGGCGTGCGCCGCCTGCGGCGCCGGAGCCACCGGCCCGGACGGCTCCCCCGGCTCCGGCGACTCCCCCGACTCCCCCGGCTCCGGCGGCGGGGCGGAGGGCTGCGGGCACTGCGGACACGTCCGGCCGCGCGAACGCGACCATCTGGAGCGGGCGTCGGAGGGGGTGGCCGCGGTCAGCGACCGCGGGCTGCGCCACCACCGCAACGAGGACTCCTTCGCCGTCGCCACCGCCGCGCTGCCGGACGGATCGCCGGCCGTGATCGCCGTCGTCTGCGACGGGGTGTCCTCGGCGACCCGGCCCGACGAGGCCTCGGCCACCGCCGCCGGGACCGCCTGCGCGTCGCTGGCCGACTCGCTGCCGCGCGGCGCCCGGGTCCGGGAGGCCGTCCACGAGGCCCTGGTCGCCGCCGCCGAGGCCGTCAGCGCCATGGCCACGGAGGAGGAGACCCAGGACCCGACGCGGAACGCCCCGGCCTGCACCATCGTCGGCGCGGTCGTCGCCGGCGACCTGCTGACCGTCGGCTGGATCGGCGACAGCCGCGCCTACTGGGTGCCCGACGACCGCTCGGCCCGGCCCGCGCGGCTCACCGAGGACGACTCCTGGGCGGCCCAGATGGTGGCCGCGGGCCTGATGGAGGAGGCCGAGGCGTACGCCGACCCCCGGGCCCACGCCATCACCGGCTGGCTGGGCGCGGACGCCTACGAGATCGACCCGCACACCGCCGCGTTCGCCCCGGACCGGCCGGGCGTGGTGGTGGTGTGCACCGACGGGCTGTGGAACTACGCCGAATCCGCCGAGGAGATGGCCGCCGTGGTCCCGCCCGACGCCGCCGCCGACCCGCTGCGGTGCGCCCGCCACCTGGTGGGGCACGCGCTGGACTCGGGCGGGCACGACAACGTGACGGTGGCGGTGGTGCCGTTCCCCGCCCCGTCCGACGGGGCGGGGAACGGCGGGACGGTGTCCGGCCGGGCGGTGGACGCGGGACGCGCCGGGGCGTAGCGAACGTCACACGGACGGTGGAGCCGCGGCGGGCGGGGAGGCCCCGGACGGGGCACGCCGGGCGCGGGCCGGCCGGATCCGCCCGGCTCTTCCGGGGCGGACCCGGCCGTCCGGCGGGCGCACCGGGCGGCGGGACCGCCGCGGTTCCGCCGTGGTTCCGCCGTCAAAGGGGGTGGACGTGATCGGCGCGCAGCCCGGTACTGTTCGACTGAGGGCGAACGTCTCCGAGGCCGGCGAGGCGGCGCCCTCGGTGCGGTCCACCAGGACGGTCCGCGCCTGCACGCGAGCCACCCGAGCGACACGGAACTGCACGGAGGGGGAAGGACCGACATGCCTACCTGCCCGAACGGCCACCAGTCGGCGGCCGACGACTGGTGCGAGGTGTGCGGCCACCGCATGGCCTCCGCTCCGGGCGCCCCCTCCGGTGCCTTTCCCCCGCCCCCTCCGCCGCCCATGTCCGGGCACCCGCCGATGGGGCAGCCGATGCCCGGCCAGGGCGGCTACGGCTACCCCGCGCCGGGCGGCGACGCCACGATGCAGGCGGAGCTGTGCCCGCGGTGCCGTACGCCGCGCGACGGCCACGCGCCGTTCTGCGGGGAGTGCCGGTACAACTTCACCGCCCCCTCCCCCGCTCCCGCCGGCTACGCCTCGCCTCCTCCGCCGGCCCCGCCGTCCCAGGCGCCCGGCGGCAGCATGGGCGGGCTGAACCTGCCGCCCGGCTTCCAGCAGGCGGGCCCGCCCGGACCTCCGCCGCCGCCCGCGCCGCCGCGGCAGATGGACTACGAGCCCTCCGGGCCCGTCCCGCCGGGCCGCCCCGAGCCGCTCGCGCCCGAGCCGCCGAGGCCCCAGCCTCCGCAGCCGATGGTCCCGCCTCAGCACCACACGCCGCCTCCGTCCGGACAACCGGAGTACGCCCGTGCCGACTTCGGGCAGCAGCCCGGCCGGCCCGGCTACGGCTACCCGCAGCCACCGCACCAGCAGCCGCCCCACCAGGCCCCGCAGCCGCAGTCCGGCGGGAACGACGACTGGACGCTGCCGCCGCCCGGCCCGGTCCCGACCGCGCCCGGCCCCGGGCAGCACGGCGGCAGCGGTTACGGACAGCAGGAGCAGGGCTACGGCTATCCGCAACCGCCGCAGCACCAGGCTCCGCAGCCCCCGCAGCACCAGGCCCCGCCCCACCAGCCTCACCAGCACCAGAACCCGCACCAGGACCCGCACCAGCAGCCGCCGCACCACCAGCAGGGGCAGCCGCAGCAGCCCTCGACCTGGATGGTGACGATCGGCCCGGACCGCGAGTACTTCACGGCGATGATGCAGCGCAGCGGCCCGGAGGCGGCCGGCCTCAGCCTTCCTGCGTACTCCGCCGAGCAGCGGGTCCAGCTCACCGGGCCCCAGGTCACCATCGGCCGCCGCCGCCACTCCACCGGCGAGTCGCCCGACATCGACCTGGGCCGCTCCCCGGAGGACCCGGGCGTCTCGCATCAGCACGCGGTGCTGGTCCAGCAGCCCGACGGGAGCTGGGCCGTGGTCGACCAGGACTCCACCAACGGCACCACCATCAACGGCGCCGAGGACCCGATCCAGCCGTTCGTGCCGGTCCCGCTCAAGGAGGGCGACCGGGTGCACATCGGCGCCTGGACCACCATCACCCTCTACCGGGGCTGACGCCGGGGCGGGCACCCCGCGCCCGGCGGACCCGCGCCGGGACGGGCCGGCGGGCGGACGCCGGCCCGCGTCAGCCCCGTGTCAGCGGCCAGCGGTCCGGGCCGGCGGGGTCGTCCAGCCAGACCCACTGCTCCTCGCCGCGCACCGTCACGCCGTACCGGGTGCGGTCCGGGCGACCGGCACGCCGCCACGTCTCGTAGGCGGCGGCCGGGTCCGGGCCGCCGCCGGTGAGGGACAGCAGGAATCCGAACGACTCCGTGCGCAGCGCCTCGCGCGGCAGGTCCCCGGGATCGACGCGCGGACGCGGCGGGACGTCGGCGCGCAGGGGGACGAAGTAGGCGGGGACGTCCAGGAAGCGGCCCTCCGCGTGCCCGGCGTCCGCCACGCGGAGGGCGAGCAGACCGGTGGCCATCGGGGTCAGGATGCGCGCGCCGGGCCTGCACTGGGCGGTCCAGGCGGGCGGGACGGTGTCCGGCGCGCAGGTCGCGATGATCCGGTCGTACGGCCCCCGCTCCGGGCAGCCGCGGGTCCCGTCCCCGGTGACCACCGCGGGGCGCCTGCCCGCCGCCGCCAGCCGCTCCCGGGCCTGCCGGGTGATCTCCGGGTCCAGATCGACGGTGGTCACGTGCCCGTCGCCCAGCCGGTGGGCGAGGAGGGCGGCGTTCCAGCCGGTGCCGGTGCCGATCTCCAGGACGTCCATGCCGTCCCCGACCCGCAGTTCCTCCAGCATCATCGCCATCAGGGAGGGCTGACTGGAGGAGGAGACCGGCTCGCCGTCCCGCAGCAGGGTGGCCAGCGGCGCGTCCTCGTACACGCCCGTCAGCCACATCTCCCGGCCGAGCGGGTCGGGGTCGTCGTGCCGCCGCCGTTCGTACCCGCCCACCCGCGGCACGTAGTAGTACGGCACGAACAGGTGGCGCGGCACGGCCTCGAACGCGGCCTTCCAGGCCGGGTCGGTCAGCGCGCCCTCCGCCTCGATCGTCCGCACCAGCGTCCCGGCCAGGGTCCGGGCCCGCGCGGCGAGTTCCCCGTCCTCCCGGTCCACCCGGTCCACCCGCCGTCCGGCGCCCTCACCGCCGTTTTCGTCCCTCATGTCTCCACTGTGCTGCGACCGGAAGGATCGCGCGAGATCATCCGGGACCGTCCGGCTACCCGGAAGGTGATATTCCGCCGTTACGCTCCGTCCCATGACCACCGCTGCGATCACAGTCGAGGGACTGCGCAAACGGTACGGGGACGTGCAGGCCGTCGACGGGGTGTCCTTCACCGTCGAACGCGGCGAGTTCTACGGCATCCTCGGACCGAACGGCGCAGGCAAGACCACCACCCTGGAGATCACCGAGGGGCTGCGCAGGCCGGACGAGGGCGAGGTGCGGCTGCTGGGCGAGTCGCCCTTCCCCCGCAACCCGGCGCTGCTGCGCCGGATCGGCGTCCAGCTCCAGGCCTCGGCGTTCTTCGAGAAGCTGACCGCTCGCGAGCAGATCCGCACCTTCGCCTCCCTGTACGGGATATCCGCCGAGCGCGCGGACGCCATGCTGGAGACCGTCGGCCTGGCGGAGAAGGCCGGCACCCGCGACGACAGGCTCTCCGGCGGACAGGCCCAGCGGCTGTCCATCGCCTGCGCCCTGGTCCACGACCCGGAGCTGGTCTTCCTCGACGAACCCACCACCGGTCTCGACCCGCAGGCCCGCCGCAACCTGTGGGACCTGCTGCGGGCCATCAACGACGAGGGCCGCACGGTGGTCCTCACCACGCACTACATGGACGAGGCCGAGGCGCTGTGCGACCGGGTCGCGGTGATGGACCGCGGCCGCGTCCTGCGCGTGGGCGCCCCCGCCGACCTGATCGCCGAACTGGGCGCGGACTCGCTGGAGGACGTCTTCCTCCAGCTCACCGGACGGGAGTACCGCCTGTGAACACCAAGGCGTTCGCCAGCCTCTCCAAGGCCATGACCCTGGGGCTGCTGAGGGACCGGACCGCCGTCTTCTTCATGCTGCTGTTCCCCCTGATGTTCCTGCTCCTCCTGGGCACCCTGCTCAAGAACGACTCGGTGCCGCGCTCGGAGATCGTCCAGATCGGCCGGGTGGAGGTGCTGGACTCCCTGCCGCGCGAGACGCGCGAGGAGCTGGGCGACTTCCTGGAGGTGCGGAAGTCCCGCGACCGCGAGCGGGCCCTGGAGGAGGTCCGCGCGGGCGACGTGGACGCGGTGGTCTGGCAGGACGGCGACCGGGTGCGGATGCGCTACTCGGCGGCCGACCCGACGCGCGCGGGCAATGTGCGGGCCGTCATGAACTCGCTCGTCCAGCAGGCCAACATCGCCGCCACCGGCCGTCCCCCGGCGTACGAGCTGAGCGCGGGGCAGGTGGAGGACGAGTCCCTGAAGCCGATCCAGTTCCTCACCCCGGGCCTGCTCGGCTGGGCGGTGTCGATGAGCGCGGTCACCGGGTCGGCGCTCACCCTGGTGAACTGGCGCAGGAAGCGCATCCTGCGCAGGCTGTGGCTCGCCCCGGTCGGCGCGGGCTCGGTCGTCGCCGCCCGCGTCGGGGTGAACGTCGGCCTGGCCCTCCTCCAGACCCTGGTCTTCGTCGGTGTGGCGTCCGTCCCGTTCTACGGCCTGGAGCTGACGGGCCACTGGTGGCTGTCCCTGCCGCTGGTCGTCTGCGGCACGCTGGCCTTCATGTCCATGGGGCTGGTCGTCGGCGCCTGGGCGAAGACCGAGGAGTCCGCCAACGGCGTGACGCAGCTCGTCATCCTGCCGATGGCCTTCCTCTCCGGCGCCTTCTTCCCCCTGGACAACGCACCGGCCTGGGTGCGGACGGTCTCCGAGGCGATGCCGCTCAAGCACCTCACCGAGGCGATGCAGGGCGTCCTCTCCCGCGGCCAGGGCTGGGACGCCGCCCTCCCCGCCATGGGTGGCCTGCTGCTGTTCGCCGCGGTCCTGACGGCGATCGCCGCCAGGCTCTTCCGCTGGGACGACGCGTAGCGGCACCGGCCGGGCACGGGCCCCGGCGGAGGACCGGCGACGGGAGCCGTCCTACGTCCCCCGTCCTCCGCCGGGGCATCTGCGACCATGGGGGGCGTGATGGAGATTCCGCGCGGCAGCTTGCAGACGCAGACCTTCTTCGAACAGGTGGGTGGCGAGGAGACGTTCCGGCGACTGGTGCGCCGGTTCTACGAGGGCGTCGCGGAGGATCCGCTGCTGCGGCCGATGTACCCCGAGGAGGACCTCGGACCGGCCGAGGAGCGGCTGGCCCTGTTCCTGATGCAGTACTGGGGCGGGCCGAGGACGTACAGCGAGCAGCGGGGGCACCCCCGGCTGCGGATGCGCCACATGCCCTTCACCATCGACCGCGCCGCCCACGACGCCTGGCTGCGGCACATGCGCGACGCCGTGGACAGCCTGGACCTGGAGCCCGAGCACGAGCGGCAGCTGTGGGACTACCTGGTCTACGCGGCGGCCTCGATGGTCAACGCCCCGGACTGAGCGTCCGGGGCGTCGCGGGACGTCACAGGGCCTCGTGGGACGTCGCAGGGACGGCGTCGCGGGGCCGGCGTCACGGCACGGGCGTCACGCGGCACCGGTCCGGTGTCCGTCCCGTCACAGCGGGCTGACGCTCAGACCCGTGCCGCCGCCCCGGCGCACGGCCGTCGAGCCGTAGGGGGTGCGCAGCCGCAGCCACGCACCGGCGGCGAGCACGGCCACCCGAGGCCCCCCGGCCCCGGCCGGGCCGCCCCGGCCCACGAGGCCGTGCGGTCCGGCGGCGACGGCGGGGGCGACCGGCCGCAGCATGCCGAGCGCCTGGGCGGCGTGCACGGCGCGCAGCGGCAGCCCCGTCCCGCCGCCCAGGGGGCGGGACCAGATCTCCTCGGCGAGCGCGTCCATCGCCTCCCGGGTGCGTTCGGCGGGCGGCAGCGCCTCGCTGCGCCGCCGGAACTCGGCGACCACGGACGCGGCGGCGGCGCGGACCGACTCGTAGGGCAGGTCGCCCACCGGCTGCCAGCCGCCGCGCGGCGGCAGCATCCCGGCCCACGGCGGTCCGGTGACGGCTCCGGGGACGGACACCGCCCCGGCCTCCTCCTCGACGCCCTCCAGCAGCTCTCCCGCGGAGACCGTCGCGTCCAGCTCCACGGGCTCCGACAGCCGGGCCGTCCGCACGGCCAGCACCTCGAACCGGGCCGGGCGGCCGAAGACGCCCAGGACGCCGTCGCCGGTGCCCCGCAGCCGTACCGCCGCGTTCTTCTCCCAGCGCAGCAGACGCCCCAGGAAGGCGGCGAGTTCCACCGCCTCCCCGGGGTCCGCGAACACCAGGCGGGATGGCCGGCCGGTCATGCGGCGCCGACTCCCGTCGCGCTGTCGTCCAGGTACTCCTTGAGGAACGCCCTCTCCGCGTCGGTGAGGCGCCGGGGCCGCTCCTTCTCCAGGTCGTAGGGGACCACGACCGTCGAGGCCCGCACGTAGACGGTGCTCCCCTCCCCGGCGCGGTCCCTGACCTCGTAGGCGACCGTCAGCGACGCCGCCCCGATCCGCGTCACCCACATCTCCACCGTGACCGGCTCGGGCCGGTGCTTCAGCGGCTTCACGTAGGTGATCTCGTGACTGGCCACCACCGAACCGCCGGTGAAGGACTCGGAGTCCGCCTGCCGCGCCAGCCGGAACATGAAGTCGATCCGCGCCTCTTCCAGGTACCGCAGGAAGACGACGTTGTTGACGTGCCCGAAGGCGTCCATGTCCGACCAGCGCAGCGGGCAGGGGAATACGTGTCGCAACTGTTCCCTCAGCCCCGGGTCAGCTTCTTGTAGGTGGCGCGGTGCGGGCGGGCGGCGTCCGGGCCGAGCCGCTCGATCTTGTTCTTCTCGTACGACTCGAAGTTGCCCTCGAACCAGAACCACTTGGAGTCGCCCTCGTAGGCGAGGATGTGCGTGGCGACGCGGTCCAGGAACCAGCGGTCGTGGGAGACGACCACGGCGCAGCCGGGGAACTCCAGCAGCGCGTTCTCCAGCGAGGACAGGGTCTCCACGTCGAGGTCGTTGGTCGGCTCGTCCAGCAGGAGCAGGTTGCCGCCCTGCTTGAGGGTGAGCGCCAGGTTGAGGCGGTTGCGCTCGCCGCCGGAGAGGACCCCGGCGGGCTTCTGCTGGTCCGGGCCCTTGAAGCCGAACGCGGAGACGTAGGCGCGCGAGGGCATCTCGACCTGGCCGACGTTGATGTAGTCCAGGCCGTCGGAGACGACCTCCCACAGCGTCTTCTTCGGGTCGATGTTCTCGCGGGCCTGGTCGACGTAGGAGATCTTGACCGTGTCGCCGACCTTGATGGTGCCGGAGTCCGGCTGCTCCAGCCCCTGGATCATCTTGAACAGCGTGGTCTTGCCCGCGCCGTTGGGGCCGATGACGCCGACGATGCCGTTGCGCGGCAGGGTGAAGGACAGGTCGTCGATGAGGACCTTCTCACCGAACGCCTTGGAGAGGTTCTCCACCTCGACCACGACGTTGCCCAGGCGCGGCCCCGGCGGGATCTGGATCTCCTCGAAGTCCAGCTTCCGCATCTTGTCGGCCTCGGCCGCCATCTCCTCGTACCGCTGCAGACGCGCCTTGGACTTCGCCTGGCGGCCCTTGGCGTTGGAGCGGACCCACTCCAGCTCCTCCTTGAGGCGCTTCTGGCGCTTGGCGTCCTTCTGCCCCTCGACCTTCAGGCGGGAGGCCTTCTTCTCCAGGTAGGTGGAGTAGTTGCCCTCGTAGGGGTGGGCGCGGCCGCGGTCGAGCTCCAGGATCCACTCGGCGACGTTGTCCAGGAAGTACCGGTCGTGGGTGATGGCCACGACGGTGCCGGCGTACTTGGCCAGGTGCTGCTCCAGCCACTGCACGGACTCGGCGTCCAGGTGGTTGGTGGGCTCGTCCAGCAGCAGCAGGTCGGGCGCCTCCAGCAGGAGCTTGCAGAGGGCGACGCGGCGCTTCTCGCCACCGGAGAGGTTGGTGACGGGCCAGTCGCCGGGCGGGCAGCCCAGGGCGTCCATGGCCTGCTCCAGCTGGGCGTCCAGGTCCCACGCGTTCGCGTGGTCGAGCTGCTCCTGGAGCTTGCCCATCTCCTCCATCAGCTCGTCGGTGTACTCGGTCGCCATCTGCTCGGCGATCTCGTTGAACCGGTCGAGCTTGCCCTTGATCTCCGCGACACCGTCCTGGACGTTCTCCAGCACGGTCTTGGACTCGTCCAGCGGGGGCTCCTGGAGGAGGATGCCGACGCTGTAGCCGGGGGAGAGGAAGGCGTCGCCGTTGGACGGCTGCTCAAGACCGGCCATGATCTTCAGCACCGTGGACTTGCCCGCGCCGTTGGGGCCCACGACACCGATCTTCGCGCCAGGCAGGAAGCTCAGCGTGACGTCGTCGAGAATCACCTTGTCGCCGTGCGCCTTACGCGCCTTGCGCATGGTGTAGATGTACTCAGCCAAGAGAAACCGTCCGGCAATCAGGGAGTGGGCAGATACACCCCATCTTGCCGCACCCGGTGCCGGGGACGAAAACGAGTGGACCGGCGACCTGCATCACGCCCTTGGCCTGCGCTTTCACCGGAGCGGCCCGGCCGCCCCCGGCGGTCCGGCCCCGTGAACGCCGCTGCGCGCCGGACGGCGCCGCGCTCGCGCGGCCGGGGCGCGGCCGGGGAAGGCGGGGCGCGGAAGGCGGACACGGAAAAGGCCGCGTGCCGCCGCACGGGGGCGGCGGCACGCGGCCGGAGGGCCGGAGCATCAGGGGATCATGCCCCGGGCCCGTGGATCAGCCGTGATCAGCTGTCGGTGCCGTTGGCGGGCTTCCGCTTCCGCAGGAGGAAGACCGCCGCGCCGCCGAGGACCACCAGGGCGACGGCCACACCCGCGATGATCGGGGTGCTGCTGTTGGAGCCGGTCTCGGCGAGGTTGCCGTCGGCGTCCTCACCGGAGTCGCCGCCGACGGTGGCCGGGCTGGGCTCGGTCGAGGGCTTCGGGGACTCCTCGCCACCGCCGTTGCCGCCGGTGGTCACCTCGCTGTCGGTCTTGCAGTCGAGGATGCCCTCGAAGGTCTTGGAGAAGCCGTTCGGCCCGGTGATCGTGATCTTGTACGCCTGGTCCTCCTGGACCGGGACGGTCACCGTCTCGGACCCGCCGGCCGGGATCTCGTACTCCTTGCCCGCGAGGGAGAAGGAGAACGGCTCGTCGCCCTCGTTGGTGGCGGTGACGTCCACGCCGCCCTTGACGCAGTTCTTCTCGGCGGTCACGGCCGGGATCGGACCCTTGGTGGCCCAGGTCGCGGTCGCGGTCGCGGTGACCGTGGAGTCGCTGGAGCCCGCCAGGATCTGCGTCTGGCTCTCGGCGTGCTGGCCGACACCGGTGAAGACGCGCCCGACCGGCACCTTGGTGGCCGCCTCGACGGTCAGCGCCGCGGTGCCGTCCTCGGCGCCCGCCGGGACGTCGAAGAAGACCTGGTCGCCGTTCTTGACCGAGGTCACCTCCTGCCCGTCCTTGCCGACGACCTTCACACCGGCGCCCGTCGCCTCCGCGGCCGGCGCGATGGTCGCGCTCTCCGCGTTGGTGTTCACCGTGATCGGGCCGAGCTTCTGGCCCGCCTTGCCGGAGACGACCGGCGGGTCGAGCACCAGCGAGGACTGGGGCTCGGCCAGGTTCTGGGCGTTCTTCTGCAGGTAGTCGGCGAGCTTCTCGGCGTTCGGGTCGACCGCCTCGACGTTCACCTTGTCGGAGAAGCGCCAGATCGCGACCTGGGTGCCCGCGGCGGCGGTCTTCTCGGTGAGCGTGTCCGCACCGGCCTTCCGCGCGAGCGCGGCGAGGTCGTTCACCTGCGGGTAGGAGTTCTGCAGGATCCAGTGGATCTTGCCCGCCTCGTTGTTGCCCTGGAGCAGCGAGGACTTCCAGGGCACCTCCTCGTAGCGCGCCTTGCTCTGCGTCGGCCGGTAGATGTCGATGCAGTAGGTCTTCAGAGTGCCGCCGCCGTCGACGGTCATCTCGAAGAGACCCGCGCCGACCTTCTTCTTGCCGTCGATGACGGCGAAGTCGGACACCTTCAGGCCGTTCAGGGTGGCCTTCGCGCCGCCCGGCTGCTGGTTGTGCTCGTCGGCGACCGCGGTCCCCGCGCCGGCTATCGCTCCGGCCGCCAGCAGGCCCGTGGCCACTGCGGCGGCGGCGAAACGGGCAGTTCCCCGTCCGCGTGCAGAAATCATCGTCTGGTAGTCCCCTCGTCAACCCCCGTGGTCTCAAGGGGGGATCGTAGGGAGCGAATCGAACCTGGTCCCCGCTGGGGTCGGTTGCTACACACTCCGAGACTGAATCGTTATCAGAGAATGCCCAGGAGTCCGGCTTTCTCCGGTATGGGCGGAGTTACCGATGAGTCATGAGTGGACCGGTCAAGGACTTCCCGCCGGTTCCTGCGCGGGGAGGGCCCGGGAGACGCGGACGAACGCCGAGGTGCCGCGCGTCAGATCGTGGCCGACCGCCGTCGCCTCGATGTCCGCCGACGTCCAGCGCTGCCCGTCCCGTTCGCCCTGCCGTATCCGCAACCTCCCCTGGACGATGAGCGGTTCGCCGACGGTGACGGACGCCGCGAGGTTCTCCGCGAGCGTCCGGAACGCCCACACCGTGTAGAAGCTGGTGTGCGCGTCCGTCCAGCCGCCCCGCTGCCCGTCGTAGCGCCGCTCCGTGGTGGCCAGCCGCAGCCGGGCCACCGGGTGGCCGGCCGCCGTCGTCCTCGTCTCCACCGCCGACGCGACGTTGCCCACCACCGTCACCACGGTCTCGTTCATGCCGGTTCCCCCGCTCACGCTCGTTCCGTGCCGCTCCCGCCCTGTTCGCGGCGCTGCCGTGCCCTCATGCTGCCCGCCCTCGCCGGACGCCGCCGCGCCCTGTGGAGTACCGGCCGGTTGTGGACGACGCGGCCACCCGCACGAGTGATGCGGGCGGCCCGGACGGCCCCTCGGCGAACGGCCCGGGTACGAACGCCCCGGACGCGGACGGCTTCAGGCGCGGGCCGTGCCGCCCGCCGCGATGACGTACTGCTCGCGCACCTCGCGGTACCGCAGCAGCTCGGCCGCCACCGGCTCCAGCACCCACGCCTGGCCCCAGCCCGTGGCGAGCCGCCGCAGCCTGTGCTCCTTCGCCAGCCCGTACGCCCGCGCCGGTCCCCGGGCCGCGAGCCGGCAGCACCAGGCGAGCAGCGGGCCGCCCAGCGCGCCGCCCGTCAGCAGTCCCACCGGCAGCCAGACGCCGCCCCGGCCCGGCCCTCCGGCGAACAGGTCCACCAGCAGGTACAGGCCCAGCAGTTGGACGGCCAGCAACAGCCACTGGGCGCACGCCGCCGCCGTCCACCAGCGCGGCCGGGGCAGCCGGGCCTCGCGGCCCGGACCCGCGTTCCGCGGGCCGCCCCCGGCCGCCGCCCTCTCCCCCGTCCCGCTCCCCGTCCCCTCCCCCGGGTCGCTCCCGAGGCCGGCGATCGCGTCCTCCAGCGCCTCCGGCAGCCCCTCGGCGCCACGCCAGGCCGCGTCCCGGACCGACTTGGCCCAGGGCCTCGGCAGTCCGGCCGACGCCTCCTCCGCGAGGATCCGCACCGCCTGCGCCAGGACGGGCCGGGCCACCACGGGGGCCTCCGCCTCGTCGTCCGGCCCCGCCGGGACCGCGGCCCTCTCCCCGCACCCGCGCCGCGCGTCGTACCAGCGCAGCAGCCGGGCCCAGGGAGTGCCGCAGGCCTGCTCGGCGCGCCGCAGCCAGAGGCGCTCGGCGGTCTGCCCGGCCGCCGCCGCGCCCACCGCCACCGCCAGCCGGTCCTCGAACTCCTCCCGTGCCCGTTCCGTCAGCCCGACCGGGCCGCTGGGGGTGTCGGCCATGTAGGCCGGGCGGAGCCGGGCGACCACGCCGTCCACATCGGCGGAGATCCGCAGTTCCGCCGCCCGCCGCTCCGACGCCAGCCTGCCCAGGGAGTGCCGCAGCTCGTCGACGCCCTCGCCGGTGAGGGCGGACAGCGCCAGGACGGTCGCGCCGGACTCGCCGTGCTCGCCGAGCGCCATGCCGTCCTCGTCCAGCCGCCGCCGCAGGTCGTCCATGACCACCTCGACGGCGTCGGAGGGCAGCCGGTCGGCCTGGTTGAGCACCACGAACGTCACCTCGGCGTGTCCGGCCAGCGGACGCAGGTAGCGCTCGTGCAGCGCGGCGTCGGCGTACTTCTCCGGGTCGGTGACCCAGACCACCGCGTCCACCAGCCTCAGCAGCCGGTCGACCTGCTCGCGGTGGCCCGGCGCGGCGGAGTCGTGGTCGGGCAGGTCGACGAGGACGAGCCCCTTCAGCGCGGGGTCGCGCGGCTGCACCCGGCGGCGTGCGCGGGGCGGCACCCCGAGCCGTTCCAGCAGGCCGTCTGCGCCGCTGTCCCACTCGGCCTCCCAGACGCAGCCGACGGGCACCGCGGTGGTGGGGCGGCGCACCCCGGGCTCGGAGAGCTGGACGCCCGCGAGGGTGTTGAACAGCGTCGACTTGCCGCTCCCGGTGGCTCCGGCGACGGCCACCACGGTGTACGTCCGCGACAGCCCGCGGCGCGCCGACGCCTCGTCCAGGACCCGGTTCGCCTCCGCCAGCACCTCGCCGTCCAGTCTCGTCCGGGAGAGCCCGACCAGTTCCCGCAGCGCGCGCAGCCTCTCCCGCAGCGGCTCCTCGTGCCCGGCGGCGCGGGTGCGCGTCCCGTCCTCCGCCCAGTCCTCCCAGCCGCCTTCGCCCGGGAGCCGCCGGGGGAGGGTCCGCGCGTGCTCCGCGTCCTCCCAGGGGCTCGTGGCCGCGGGGACCGAGGGGCCGCCGTCGGGGCGGGCCCGCCGGGCGATCAGCCCGTCGTCCCAGATCCGGTCGTCCGCGTGGACATCCGCGGTCACCGCGCCCACCTCTCCCTCTGCAGTACGGACAGTGCGGCGATCAGGGAGACCTGCTGGCCGGGGGTGGCGTCGAGGTCCTCCAGGGGCGCCGTGCGGTAGTCGCGCTCGCCCCGCAGCGCCCGCTCCAGGCAGGTCTCCAGCAGGTGCTCGCCCCGCTCGCGCAGGCGGACGGTGACGGCTCCGCCCAGGGAGTCGGCCAGGGTCTCGCCCGCGCCCCGGGTCCGGCGTCCGCCGAGCAGGAGGGCGGCGAGCAGCGCGGCGGCCTGTTCGGCGGACGCCGGGCAGGCGCCGTCCGAGGCGCGCGCCGCCGCCCGGGCCAGGTCCTCCACGGCGCGTCTCCACCGCCCCACCAGGGTGTCGATCCGTTCGGTCACCAGCTCGTCTGCGCAGCCGCACTCCGGGGCCCCGGGCTCCCGGCGCCACGCCTCGGCCGTCCGCTCGTCGGCGTCGCCGACGGCTCCGCGCAGCAGGGCGGACAGGCCGTCGGCGAAGGCGTCGAGCAGTTCCTCGCCGCTGCTGTCCTGCGGGAAGCCGCGCCAGCGGGCGAGGGCCTCGCCCGCCAGCAGTTCGCCGTCGGCGATCCGGCGGCGCACCTGTGCGGCCGCCTCGTCGTAGGCGGTGTCGATGTGGCGCGTCAGCCGCAGCGCGGTGGCGTGCTGGGCGGCGGCGGCGCTGGCGAGCGCGGGGACGCGGGAGCGCAGCGAGTCGATGGCGCCGGTGAGGGTCCGGCCGGCGGCGACCGTGCGCGCGGCGGGGTCGTGGACCTGGTGGAGCAGCCACTCCCGCAGGGGCGCCACGGCGGTGGCGGGCAGCAGCCCGGAGCCGCCGCGGGCGGACTCGGGCAGCTCCGGGATGGTGAAGCGGGGCACGTCGCCGAGCCCGGCGCGCTCCAGCAGGGCGGCGTACTGGCGGGAGACCTCGTCGGTGATCTGGTGGGGCACCCGGTCCAGCACGGTGGCCAGCGTCACGTCGTACTCCCGGGCGGCGCGCAGCAGGTGCCAGGGGACGGCGTCGGCGTAGCGGGAGGCGGTGGTCACCAGCACCCAGATGTCGGCGGCGCAGATCAGCTCGGCGGCCAGTTCGCGGTTGGCGACGACCAGGGAGTCGACGTCGGGCGAGTCGAGGAGGGCGAGCCCGGCGGGCACGGTCCGGTCGGTCTCCACGGCGAGCGAGGGCGGGGTGTCCTCGCCGTCCGTGCCGTGGTCGTCCTCGGGGCCGCCGGCCGGGCCGTCCCCGCCGTGGGATACGTCCCGCCGCGGGGTCCACACCCGCCGCAGCCGGGGCAGGACGCGCGGTCCGGCGAACCAGTGCTGGTCGGAGGGGTGGCAGACCAGTACGGGCGTGCGCGTCGTGGGCCGCAGCACCCCCGCGTCGCTGACCCGGCGGCCGACGAGCGAGTTGACCAGGGTGGACTTCCCCGCGCCGGTGGAGCCCCCGACGACGGCGAGCAGCGGGGCCTCGGGGGAGCGCAGCCTGGGCACCAGGTAGTCGTCCAGCTGGGCGAGCAGCTCGGCCCGGGAGCGGCGGGCGTGTTCGGCCCCGGGAAGCGGCAGCGGAAAGCGGGCTGCGGCGACGCGGTCACGGAGCGTGGTGAGCGCGTCGAGCAGTTCGGTCCTAGCCTCCAAGATCGCCACATGCGCAGAATGCCCAATTTGGGGCGTTTTTTGAAGTGCTTTCGTATCAGAACAGGGTGTTTTGACCCCTGTGGCCCGTGAGGCGGCAGATCAGGACGGCATAACGAGTGCACAACACCCGAGCCTCAGAGCGCGCGAACCGATGCGCGATTCGCACTCGCCTGCGATTATCGGGACCGCTTCACTGAACCTCCACAGGGTGTCGTGGACGTGAAGCAACGGGGAGGAACCGCCCGGGCAACTATCCTTGCCGTGGCAAGGTCATACCGGGGGCAATCGCCCGTCCGTCCGCGACCGCACAGGCCCCCGTAGCTCAGTGGATAGAGCAGGCGCCTTCTAAGCGCTTGGCCGCAGGTTCGAGTCCTGCCGGGGGCGCCACTCCCTTCCGCCGCGTCGGCCGCCCCGGCGGGCGCGGTGACCGGGGGTTCTCCGTGGACCATGCGGCCGAGTGCCGCGGAAAGGCTCCGGCGGTGGAACGGGCCCGGTCCCGGCCCCGCCTCCTCTCCGCCACGTGCCGCGGGACGGCCCGGCACACCGCACGGCCACGACCGGAAACGGCGAAAGGCAGACGTGGCACGAGCTCAGAACGTACGGAGAGTCGCACAGGCGGTCGCGGGAGGGGCGGACCCCCGGGCCGTGGCCGAGGAGGAACTGCGCCGCCGCATACGCGGCGGGAACGGACCGGACGCCTCCGGTGAGGACGGCGCCCCGCAGGAGGACGGCATCGACCCGGCCGACTTCCCCGCCGCGCGGGAGCAGGGCGGGTCCATCGCCACCGTCATGACGCAGCGGACCGTCCCGCTGGCCGAGGCCGGGGAGGCCCTCAACCGCAGCGAGCAGCGGCGCGAGGGCGGCGAGTCCGTCCACGTCATCTGCCCGATGGTGCTCCCGCGCGGACGCTCCCTGCTGAGCATGCTGCCGGTGCTGCTGCTGCTCGTGGTGGGCGCGGTGGGCTCCCCCGTCGTGGCCGCCGGCGGCGGCAGCGCGCTGACCAACCCGTTCTTCGGCGTCCACTACTGGGTGCTGTCGCTCCTGGCGGTGGCCTTCGTCTGGTGGCGGCAGGGCATGGTGATGGTGCCGGACGGCTGCCAGGCGCTCATCACCCGCTTCGGGAAGCTGGAGCAGGTGGTCGGCCCCGGACGGGTGATCCTGCTGAACCCGTGGAAGCGGGTGTCGTACATCCTCAACACCACCCGCGAGTACCCGTTCAACGCTCCGGTGCGCGAGGCCCCCACCCGCAGCGGGGTGAAGGCCTCCATCGACCTGTTCATCCAGTTCCGGATCAACGACCCGGTGGAGTTCGTCTACACCCTCGGCGCGGTCCGCGGCTTCGAGGAGAAGCTGAACAACGCGGTCAGCGAGACCATCCGCAGCCTCATCTACGAGCAGGAGGCCGCCGGCATCTACGACATGGTCGGCGAGGACACCGGACGGCTCCTGGAGCAGCTCAACCAGCAGTTCCAGCCGGCGGTGGAGCTGACCAACGCCAACATCACGCACGCCGAGCCCTCCGACCGCAACTACCGCATGGACCTGGCGGCCCCGGAGATGGTGCGGGTCGCCAAGGAGGCCTACACCCACGAGTACGCGCTCCAGCTCCGCAAGGAGCAGGACGAGGGCGACCTCGCCAAGGAGCTGGCCTCCCTCCACGAGACGCTCTCCGCGATCCAGGCGGAGATCGCCCAGTACCAGGCGCAGATGGACACCGCCGTCGAGCGGGAGACCAACCGGGCCCAGGCCCTCGCCCGGCAGCGCTACGTGCAGGCCGAGTCGGAGGCGAAGGCCAACGCGGCGCTGCTGGAGGCGCAGGCCCTGGACATCCGCGCGGTGACCGCCGCCGAGGCCCCGGAGATCCTGGAGTACCGCTACCAGCAGCAGGTCCTGGACACCCTGGAGCGGGTGGCGGACCACCTGCCGCAGTTGGTGCGGGTCGGCGGCGCGGAGGACCCCGACGGCACCGCGGGGGTCGACTTCCTCCGGCTGGCCCGGGAGATGATCGGCGAGCACGGCACGGAGCTGTTCACCGACGCCGACATGGCCGCCGTGCGCGCCCGGCTCCGGGAGGTCTCCGACCGCATCGCCGAGCGCCAGGAGGAGATCCGCGCCCTGCTGGAGGAGGAGCGGCCGACCGTGCCGTCCGGCGCCGGCGGCGCGGACTCCGGGGCCGGCGTTCCCGAAACCGGCGTTCCCGGCGCGCCCGAAGCATCCGTTCCCGGCACGCCCGGCCCGTCCGCCCCGTCCCAGGCAGCCGACGCGTCCGGCACTCACGACGCGCCCGGCACGCCCGACCCGTCCGCCCCGTCCGAGGAGGCCGCGGAGTGAGCACCGTATCCACCAGCCGCAGGTCGGTCATCTCCGAGGCGGTGGCCCCCTGGAGCGAGATCGCCCAACTGCTGCGCGGCGGCGAGGCGGGCACCCTGGTCCCGGTCATCATCCCCCGCCACCGCCGCAGGCTGTGGTGGATGCTGCCGCTGTGGTTCGGGGTGTTCGCCCTGCTGACCGGCGTCATGTCCTCCGCGGGCGACTCCGGCGGGGTGGCTGGCGCCGCCCGCGACTCCCTGGCCGCGCTCGCCTACGTCCTCGGCGTCCTGTCCCTGCTGGCCGGGGCGCTGTGGTGGTGGCGCTCGTCGATCGTGGAGATCGAGCAGGGCACCAACGGGGTCCTCACCCGCTACGGCGCGGTCGTCCGCACCCTGGACCCCGGCCGCCACTACCTGTGGCACCCGTGGTCGCGGGTGGACTTCGTGGTGGACACCGCCACCGAGGTCCCCTACTCGGCCCCGGTGATGGCCTGCCCGACCCGGGAGAACGTGCCGCTGCGGTCGATCGAGTTCTTCCTGAAGTTCCGCATCACCGACGCGGTGCTGTTCGTGCGCACCATCGGCGCGGGCAACTTCGACCTGGTGCTCTCCAGCGCGGTGCAGGACGCCATCCGGCAGCGGGCGCGCAAGATGCAGACCGAACGGGCCTACGACCTGCGCGGCTCGGACGTCGCCGACATGCAGGAGCTGCTCAACCGCCAGCTCTCCCGCTACGGGGTCCGCATCACCGGCTGCAACATCCCCGACGTGCAGCTCCCCGCCCAGTACCAGCAGCACCTGGCCACCCGTGAGCGGGTCGCCAAGGAGCGCGCCGCGTACGACCAGGAGTGGGGCCTGACCCGCAAGCGCCGCATCGACAGCCTCCGGATGGACATCGAGCGGGCGAAGAAGGTGCGCGACGCGCGCATCGTCGAGGTGAAGGCCGCCCTGAACCGGGCCCGCGAGGAGGTCGCCCAGCTCCTGGAGGAACAGGAGACCAACGCGCAGCGGGTGCGGTTCGAGATCGAGACCCGCGGACGCAGCGGGCTGATCGCCGCCGAGAACGAGGCCCGCGCCCAGCGCCGTCTGGCCCAGGCGTACCGCGACAACCGGGCGGTCCTCCAGTACGAGCTGGCCCGCCGGCGCCTGGAGGTCGGCGCGACCCTGGCGGGCAGCGCCCCGCGGCCGGTGGTGGTCCGCACCGGCGGCGCGGAGGGCGGCGGCGACACCTCGGCGCTGTCCACGCTCCTCACCGCCCAGCTCCTGCCGCGGCTCACCGCCCTCCCGTCGGCGAACCCGGTGCGCCGGATCGCGGACGCGGCGGACGGCGAGCGGTAGCCGCCGCACCCCTTCCCGCGCAGCACCGGTGGGGCGCCGATCACTCGGCGCCCCACCGGCGTGCCGGGACCGCAGGGGGCGGGTTCCCGGTGAGCGCCGTGTCCGTCGACGGCAGTACGCACCTGCTCGTCCGGACGCCCTCCTGGCCTCGGGCCGGCTCGTGCCCGCCGAGGACCGGCGGCCCCGGAGCAGGTGCAGGGACTCGCAGCCCGGTACAACGGCGGCTCCTGTTGCGAGGACGACGACGCCCAGCGGTGCGGCCGTCAGTTCGGCCGGAAACCGGGCCAGGCAAAGGAGGCACTGGAGTGAGCGGCACCCATCCTTCTCCGACGCGTACCCAGGACGAGCGGAGTCCGGGACTCCCCGGCCGCGTCGCCACCGCTGCGCGTGCCGCCCTCCTTGCTCTGGTGCACACGGCGTCCGGGTACTTCCTCTCCGTCGCATACATGTCCGGAGTCGCTGATCCGTGGGAGCGGGATGCCGCCATTCACTCCGGCATCGCCTCAAGCCTCGCCCTGATCGTCTCCGCCGTGGCAGCGCTGCTGACCCGGATGTTCATCAGGGCCGGGCGGCTGCGCCGGTGGTGGTACGTGCTCCCCGCCCTCACGGCCGCCGCCGCCCTCCTGCGGCTGACCGTCCTCGCGCCGTGACCCCGGGCGCCGGCCGGGACCTGCCCGACCACGGCCACACCGGAACTCCCGGCAGAAACGGGGCGGTTCCCCACCTGACAAGGAGGGCAAAACCCCCCGTGGACCCCATCGCGGGTGGGGCGCGTCGAGCCTCTCGCCGGCGCGGTCCGGTCCGGCCCCGAAGCGTATACGGGGACGTATACTCGGGGCATGTCCGATGCGATGATCCGGGTGCCCGCCGAGGTGCGCGACCGTCTGGCGGTCATCGCCGAGTCCCGCGGCACGTCGATCCGTTCCCTGGTCCAGGAGTTCGCGGAGACGACGCTGACCGAGGAGGAGCGGCGGGAGCGGGCGGAGCGGACCCGGGCCTACCTGGCCGAGCACTTCGGTGTCGAGGTGACGGACGAGGAGAGCGCGGCGATGGGCCACAGGCTGCGGGAGGCGTACGCCCGGCAGCAGGGCACCGCCGCATGATCCTGCACCATCTGGTGCTCGACGCCCCGACCCTGGTGGCGCTGTCGGGGAACCGGCAGGTGTCCGCCCTGGTCCACCGGGCCCACTTCGAGCCGGAGACCCGCCTGTGGGTGCCGGTCCTCTCGGCCCTCGAAGCCGACCACGCGTACCCGGGGATCGCCGAGCACATCGGGCAGCTGGAGGTCGTCCACACCGTGGACCTGGACTACCCGGCCCTGCTCACGGTGACCAGGCTGCACCGCGACGGTGTGCCGCCGGGCATCGCGGCCGCGGTCCACGCGGCGCGGCACCTTCCGGAGTGGGGCGCGGACGCGCTCGTCGCCACGGTGGAGCCGAAGGCGTACGAGGGCTGCGCGGTGCCCGTCCTCGACCTCAACCGCTGACCGGGCGCGGGCGTTCGCCGCCGGAGCCGGGGACGGCTGCGCCGGTGCCGCGCAACTTCCGGGCGCGGACCGCGGGTTCAACGTTTCAGCGCTCCGCCGGCCGGTCGCCGGGAGGTGGGGGCGCGGTGGGCTTCGTGCGGGACTTGGGGTCGCTCTCCAGCACGTGCTCGACGATCCTCGTCACGGCGGCGAGCCCCTCGGGGGAGAGCTCCAGGGCGCGCAGGGCGAGCTTTCTGACGCCCAGGTTGTGGGCGACCTTGGCGAGTTCCAGTTCGGCGTCGGTCCGGGCCGCCGTGTCCCCGTCGAGGAAGTAGGAGGGCGGGACGCCGAAGAAGCGGGCCAGGGCCGTCAGCAGCTCGGTGGAGGGGTTGCGTTTGGTGCCCTTCCGCAGGGCGGACAGATAGGCGCCTCCCACCCGGATGCCCGGGTCCGCCCGCTTGATGGCGGTGGCGACCTCCTCGTTGGTGTACCGCCTGCCCCGGGGGCCCTCCGGGCGGATGGTGTCGAAGAGCCGGTCGAGGTTCTCGGCCAGCGTCCGACGCCCGCTGGGATCGGGCACCGCTTCCACCTCCACCACACCTGGTCCGACCGGAGACTGCCACCGGCATCATAACTTCCGGAACCCGGCGCGGAGTTGACAGTCCGACCGTCCGGAAGCCTAGACTCACTCATCGCATCCACTCAACTACTGGTTGAGTCAGGACCTGCATGAGTCAACCACTGGTTCATCCCTGTCCGTGTGGCTGACTGATCGGGGGGAGAAGGGGATCGATGAGTACCGTGCCCAGGACGTCCGGGGAGCACGCATCGCCCCCCTCCTGCTGCCCGCACGGCGGCCACCGTCCCCCGACCGATGACCTCACCGGGTTGCTGGTGAGGAGGGCCTGGGAGATCAGGGCCTCCCAGGCCCTCGCCTCCGCCCGCGACCGGCGCCGTCCGCTCGCCCTCGTCATGGGCGACCTCGACCGCTTCAAGAGCGTCAACGACACCTACGGCCACCTCGCCGGGGACGCGGTGCTGCGCGCCGTGGCGGAGGTGCTGCGACGCGTCGAGGGGGCGGTCGCCGGACGCTACGGGGGCCACGCGGGCGACGAGTTCCTGCTGCTGCTGCCCGACGCCGGCGCCGGCGAGGCGATGGCCGCCGCCCGGCGCGTCCGGCAGGAGGTGCGGGAGCTGTCCGTACCGGTCCCGGTCGGCCGCGGCACCACCATGACCCTCACCGGGATCACCGTCTCGCTCGGCGTCTGCGTCCGGGACCCGGCCGCCTCCGCGCCGGACGGGCTCTCCGACCTGCTGCTGGACGCCGATGTGGCGCTGCGCGAGGTCAAGCGCGCGGGAGGCGACGGCGTCCGCCTGGCCGGCGCCCCGAACGCCCCCGTGCCGGCGTCCGGCCTTCCCCCCGTCCCCCGTCCGGCGCGCCACCTCCCCCACGACCTGCCGCACGCCGCCCGGCCGAGCTGGCTGCCGTACGGCGGAACGCACCGCGCCGTCCCCGCGGGCGTCTGGTGGGACGCCGTCCGGATGCCGGGGCGGGCCGGGCTGAGGGTGCTCGACGCCATGCTCCGGTACGGCGACCGGCCGCCCGGCCCGGTGATAGGGGACCTGCCGGGCGAGGCGGGGCCGGGAGTCCCGGGGGAGGAGTGGGAGGAGTGGGAGGAGCGGTCGCGGGTGTACTTCCTGATCCCGCCCCGGGCCGCCGACCGCTGGGAGCTGCCCGGCGCCCGGGTCCTGGGCCGCGGCTCCTACGTCGTCGTCCCCGACGCCGCCGGCCTCCGCCCGCCGGGCCTCCACTGGCTCGTCCCGCCGGCCGCCGACCGCTGTCTGACCAGCGTCCGGTCCCTCCTCAGGGCGATGGAGGCGGCGGAGGCGGAGGAGGCGGCGGAAACGGCGGGAGCCGCAGAAGCCGCGGGAGCCGCGGAGGAGACCGCCACGGCGGCCCCCGCCTGAGGAAACCGCGGGGGAAAGCGCGGAGGAAGCCACCGGGGACCCCGGGGAAGCCGCCCGGAAAGGCGCGGGACGCCCCCGGATCACGCCCGCGCCCCCGCCCGCGCCCGGAAGGCCGCCTTCACCTCCTCCCAGCGGCGGGCCCGCTCCGGCGTCAGCCGGCCGCGCAGTTCGGCGAGCTTGAGGAGGTTGGCCTCCGCTTCCGCCGCCAGGGTGCGGGCCTGGGCGGCGTAGTGGTCGTCCAGCAGCGCTTCGACCTCCCCCTCCGTCATCACCGGCGCGATGCGCCCGGCGATGCGGGCCGTGTCGCGGTAGGAGCCCTGGAGGCGGAACGGCGGTTCGGTGCGGGTGGTCTCGTCCTGGGCGGCGGAGGCGATGTAGGCCGCGTTGACCGCCAGGACCGTGCGCCGCACCCGCAGCAGGCCGCGCAGCACGCCCAGGATCCGCTCCAGCTCGGCCGGCGGGCAGGGGTGGGCGAGGCGGTCGGCGCGGACCCCGGCGTCGCCGCGGGCCATCCGCACCAGCAGCTCCACGTCACCGCGCTCCCGGGCCGCCAGGGGCTCCAGCACCGGGTTGGCGGTGAGCGCGTTCTCGACGTGGCTGAGCGCGAACAGTTCCTCCCGGCCGGCCAGGACGTCGCCCAGGTTCCACACGTCCGCCCGGTTGGCCAGCATGTCCGGGACGTGGAAGCGGGCGCCGGACTCGGTGAAGGGATTGCCCGTCATGCACACCGCGAACCGCTTGCCGCGCAGGTCGTAGGTGGCCGGGCGGCCGTCGGAGAACCGCACGCCGTCGATGCGGCGCTGGGCGTCGCACAGCGGGACGAACCGCTGGAGCAGCTCGGGCGAGGTGTGCTGGATGTCGTCGAGGTGCAGCAGGACGTCGCCGCCCATCTCCAGCGCCAGGTTGATCTTCTCCACCTCGCGCCGCGCCGTGGCGTCCGGCGCCGCGGCCGGGTCCAGGGAGGTGGTGCGGTGCCCCAGCGCCGGGCCGTCGACGCGGACGAACGCCAGGCCCAGCCGGGCGGCGACGTACTCCATCAGCGTCGTCTTGCCGTAGCCGGGCGGCGACAGCAGCAGGAGCAGGCCCTGGCTGTCGGTGCGGCGGTCCTCGCCGGCCGTGCCGAGCTGCTTGGCGAGGCTGTCGCCGACCAGCGGCAGGTACACCTCGTCGATGAGGCGGTTGCGGACGAACGCGGGCAGCACGCGCGGCGTGTACGCGTCCAGCCGCAGCCTCTCCCGCTCGGCGGCCAGCAGCGCGGCGCGGCGCCGGGTGTACGCGCGGTGGGCCGGGACGCGGTGGGTCCGGAACTCCCCGGTGCGCTCCAGGAACTCGTCCAGGCGCAGGGTCAGGGCGCCGCCGGTGATCCGCGGGTGGGAGCCCAGCAGCCCGGTGACGGTGGCGGTCAGCGGCGCGTCGGCGTCCCGGCCCGGCGCGCGTCCGCCGCACAGCACGGCGGCGACGGCCTCGGGCAGGCCGGCGTCGAGGTCGCCGGAGCCGGACGCGGAGCCGGACGCCGCCCAGGAGCCGAGCCAGGCCATCGCGAGCTGGTGGCGGGCGGCGAGGTGTTCGGGGCCGTCGCCGCCGAGCGTCCGCAGGTCCTCCGCGAACTCCTCGGCCGCGGCGGAGTCCACACCGCCGAGCGCGGCGTGGAAGCCGTCCAGCAGGGTGCGGGCGGCGGGGCCGGTGGTGAACCGGCCGCCGCTGTCGGCCAGTTCCTCCACCAGGTACGCGCCCACGGCCCCGGGGCGGCCCGGTCCGGGCAGACCGGCCGAGGCGAGGAAGCCGGCGGCCGCCGAGCCGAGTTCGGCGGCGAGCCGGTCCACCGCGTCGCGCGCGCCGAAGGCGGCCCGGGCCCTGACGAGGGACCGGGCGCGGACGGTCCAGGCGGCGCGGGCCTCCTTGTCCGTGCCGTACGCCCAGAACAGCCGTGCCGCCGCCCGCGCCGCGGGAGTGAAGCGCAGCAGTCCGGCGCCCGCGCGCAGCCGCAGTACGGCGGCGAGGATCGCGGCGGCGTCGTGGTCGTGGACGCCTCGGTCGTACCCCTCGTCGGGCGCCTCCTCCGCGGCCCGCCGGACCAGGGGCAGCAGGTCGCCGGTGTCCGCGGGGGCGTCGTCGGGCAGGCCCGCGAGCACGGTGGCGGCGAGGTGTTCGGCGCGGTAGACCTCCGGGGACTCCGAGACCAGCGGCTGGTCCCAGAAGGCGCGGGTGGTCTCGAAGCCGGGGTCGCGGACGGCGGCGCGGTAGTCGGTGCCGGTCACCGCGAAGGCCAGGCCGTCGCCGTCCGGGACGAGGGCGACCTCCAGCGGCCGGGTGGTGACGGCGAAGCGGTGGCGGCCCAGCCGCACGGTGCGCCCGGCTCCCGGGGGGCCGTCGTAGAGGTCGGCGCGGTCGCGCAGGGCGCGGTCCGCCTCCTGCCGGGCGGCCTTCAGACGGCCGGTCAGCTCCTCGGCGCGGGCGGTGTCGCCGAGGTCGCGCAGTTCGCCGGCGGTGGCGCGGACGCGGGCGACCAGGGGGTCGGCGGCGAAGTAGGCGGCCACCTCTCCGGGGCCTGACAGGGTGGTGCAGCGGCGGGCGACGGTCTCCAGGACGCGTGCCGCGGAGCGCGCGAGGCGTTCCGCGCGCCGGGCGCGTTCGTCGGCCCGGGCCTGCCGGCGGGCGGCGAAGGCCTCCTCGATCTCCTGCCGCCGCTCGGCCAGGCGGGCGAGGAAGTCGTCGTGGGCGCCGAAGCGGGACTCCAGGTCCTCCAGGCGCACCAGCAGCCGGCCGAGCTGCTCGTCGCACTCCTCGGGGGTGGAGGCGGCGGCCAGCGCGCCCGCGACGACCTGGCCCAGCAGGGCGGTCTCGGCGGTGAACTCCGCCCGGTCCTCGGCCTCCAGCAGCTCCCGGCGCCGCCCGTCGAGGACGGCGCGGGCGCGGTTGACGGCGGCCGTGGCCTCGGCGATCCGCTCCAGCACGGCGGTGCGGACGGTGGCGTCCGCGCCGGGGGCCGCCTCCAGGGAGCCGACCACGCCGGCGACGGCGGCGAGGCCGTCGGCGTGCTCGGCGATCTCCTCGGCCAGGGGCGCGGTCCCGGCGGCCGTGGTGGCGGAGGCCGCCCGCCCGGCCAGTTCCTCCACGGCCGCGGTGATGCCGTCGAACGCGCCGGGGCGGGACAGGTGCTCCAGTGCGCGGCGCCCGGCGGCGGCCAGGGCCTCGCCCACCTCCGCGGCGAGTCCGTCGATCCGGACGGGGTCGGCGTGGCGCAGTTCGCGCAGGGACTCCACCGCGCCCAGCGCCCGGCGCAGCTCGGCGAGCAGGGCGACCCAGCCCGCCGCGTCGCCGGGCGCCTCGCCGCGGGCGCGGCGCACCAGCGCCGCGGCCCGCTCGGACGCCTCCTCGACGGCGGCCGCGTCCCGCTCCCGCAGCTCGGCCAGCCGCGCGTGCTCGGCGACGGCCTGCTCGGCGGCCTCCCGCAGCGCCCGCAGCGGCTCGCCCAGCCCCTCCAGCTCCCGCGACAGCTCCGGCGAGGCCAGCCAGTGGTGGCGGTCGGCGGTCCGCGCGCAGGCGGCGGCGACGGCCTCCAGCGCGGCCGCGGTGGCCGGGCCGTCCGGGGTGTCCTCGGCCATCCGGGCGACGGACAGGCAGTCGGAGATGCCCCGCACCAGCTCGGCGTTGCCGACGCGGGCGAGCGGGCCGTCGCCGGCCGGGACGGCGGCGGCGCGGGCCTCGGAGACGAAAGGGGTGCGCCACACCTGGACGGTGTGGGCGTGGGCCGCGTCCTCCCCCGTCCCGTCCCCGCCGGTCTCCCTCAGCACGGCCAGGGTGCCGTCCTCGAAGAGGGCGTGGCCCAGGGCGGGGACCGGGGGCGCGGCCTCCTTGCGGATCAGGTTGTACGGCAGCAGCAGGGTGCGGCCCCGGCCGGGGGCGTGGAAGACGTACAGCACGTCCTCGCCGTTGGGCGAGCGGACCGTGGTCTCGTACGCGAGGCCGCCGGTGTCGGTGTCGAAGGTGCGGGCGGCGGCCCCGGCGGGGGCGTCGGCGAGGTAGAGGCCGCCGGGGAAGACGATGCCCTGGTCGCCGGGGAGGCGGCGGCACGCCTGCCCGATGCCGTCCAGCCGCACCACCTCCCCGGTGCGGGTGTTGAAGACCAGGTGGCGGTGGGCCGTCTCGTTGTACGGCAGGACGCGCAGCAGGATCAGCGGGCCCACGCGGGCGTGGGCGATCTCGGCGTCGGCCAGGGACTGCAGGGGGTCGTCGACGGGCTCGGTGTACACGCCCCCGGCGGTCTCGGTGTCGTTCTCGGTCTTGACCGTGAGGGCGCCGCCGGCGGTGGAGACGTACAGCTCCCCGGCGACCGCGACGTGCGGGTGCCGCCCGGGGACGTGGTCCTCGCGCCCGGCCGGGGTCCAGGTGACGTCGTGGGCGGAGCGGGCGGGCGGGGCGGTGTGGTCGCGCTCGCCCTCGTCGTCGAGGTACGCGACGCCGCCGCCCGGGTCGAGGCGCCAGCGCAGGACCCGGATGTCGGTCAGCCGCTCGCCGGTGCGGAAGACGGCCAGCAGCAGCGGCCCGGTGCGGCGCAGCCGCAGCAGGCGGGCCTGGCGGTAGTAGCGGTACAGCTCCTCGACGTCGCGGTGGAGGCGGGGGTCGTCGAGGAGGCCGGGGACGGCGTCGGGCCCGGCCGGCTCGTAGCGGGGCGGCCCCGCGCGCCGTGCGCCGTCCCCGCCGGCGGGCCGGTACAGCGTGAACACGTCGTCCGCCCCGGCCGGACGCCCGTGCCCCGGCGGGGGGTTGGCGCCCAGCAGCAGCGCCCCGCCGACGGCTGCGACGTCGCACGGCACGCGGGGGCGCCCGGTGCGCAGGGCGGTGGTGCCGGCCAGTTCCAGCCCGCCGCCGCCGAAGGCTTCCAGGCGGCGGGCGTTGAGGGCCCGGGCCCGGGACGCGAGGTCCGCGGCCGACGCGGCCATGCGGGCCCGCAGCACCTCGTGGGTGCCCTCGTCCAGCCGCGTCTCCTCCGGGTTCGCCGCGGCTCGGTTCTCCACGTCTCGTCAACTCCTCGCTCGCCAGGGGCGTTCGTCCGGGGTGTCGCCCGGGGTGTGCGCTGTGGGATGCGCGGGGCGGGCGCGCCGGCCGGCGGGCACACGGGCCCGCCGGCCGGTCCGGGTCACCGGGCCGCCGGCGTCCCGTTGGCGGCGGCGGCCCGTCCCGCCGCGCCCGCCGCGCCCGCCGCGCCCGCCAGGGCCGACAGCGGCAGGTCGGCCGCGCCCGAGCCGCGGACCGCGTCCAGCAGGGCCGACAGCTTCGGCGCGTCGGGCCCGCCCGCGGCGACCAGCCGCGTGAGCAGCCCGGCGAGGGTCAGGTCGCGCAGTCCTCCGGCGCCGAGTCCGGCGACCATGCCGGTGAGGTCCTCGGTGAAGGTGGAGTTCTCCGCGTCGAGCCAGGGGCCCGCCAGGGCCCGGACGGTCTCGCTGCGGCCCACGAAGCCGTCGACGCTCTTCCCGGCCGCTATCGAGCCGACGAGCCTGTCGAAGAAGACGGAGTCCCCGCCGACGATGTCGATGTTGGCGTTCTCCAGGCCGGCGGCGACCAGCGTGGCCTGGGCCTCGGCGATCCGCCGCTGGACGTCGATGCCGGCGATGCGGATCTCCTTCTCCGCCTCCAGCCGCAGGCGGTACTCCTCGTGCTCCCGGCCGGCCTCGTCCAGGCGGGCCATGGCGGCGGCCTTCTCGGTCAGCCCCTCGGCCTCGGCCTTGAGCTTCTCGCGCAGCCCGTCGGCCTTGGCCAGGGCGATATCGCGCTCGGCGACGGCCTCGACCTGCCGGGTCCTGGCGACGGCGTCGGCCATCCGCTCCTTGACCTCGGCCTCGGCGAGCCCTTCGGCGGCGGCCTCGGCCCTCTTCCCCTCGGCGAGCCGGACGGCGGCCTGGGCGTCCAGTTCGGCGGCCTTGCGGCGCGCCTCGGCCATCGTCAGCTCCTCGGCGGCCCGGTGCTCCGCGGCCTGCTCGGCGGCCTCGGCCGCCTTGATGTCCTTCACCAGCCGCTCCTGGGCCTGGGCCTCGGCGGCGATGATCAGGGCCTGGCGCTCGCGCTCGGCCTCCTCGACGGTGCGCAGCTTCTTGATCTCCTCCTCCTGCTGCGCGACGGTCTTCTCCACCGCGATCCGCTCGCGGATCACGTCGGCGATGTCCCGCTTCTCGGCCTCGACCTCCTTGTCGGCGGCGATCCGGCGGAGCTGGGTCTCGCGCTCGCGGGCGATGACCTCCAGCAGGCGGTCCTTCTCGATGCGCTCGTTCTCGATGGCCACCACCCGCTCGCGGTTGAGCTGGGCGACGGCGATCTCGCGTTCGCGGTTCTCGTTCTGGATGCCGAGGGCCTCCTCGGTCTTGATGTGCGCGGCGTGGGCGCGCAGCCGCTCCTCCGCCTGGACGCGGGCGGTCTCGGCCTCCTCGCGGGCGCGGACGGTCTCGATCTCGCGCTTCTGCCGGATCTCGGCGTCGGCCTGGCGGCGCTCCAGCTCCAGGACGGCCTCCCGGGCGTCGACGTTCTGCCGGGTGATCTCCTTCTCCTCCTGGCGCTGGAGCTCGTTGGTGCGCACGTGCTCGGCGGCCGTCAGCTCGGTGATCTTCCGGATGCCCTGGGCGTCGAGGATGTTGTCCGCGTCGAGCTGGGCCAGCGGCGTCTGCTCCAGGTAGTCGATCGCCGCGTCCTCCAGGCTGTAGCCGTTGAGGTCGGTGCCGATGACGGCGATGATCCGGTCGCGGAACTCGTCGCGCTTGGTGTACAGGTCGGCGAAGTCGAGCTGCTTGCCGACGGTCTTGAGGGCCTCGGAGAACTTGGCGTTGAACAGCTCCTGGAGGGTGGCCCGGTCGCTGGCGCGCTCGGTGCCGATGGCCTGGGCGACCTTGACGACGTCCTCGACGGTCTTGTTGACCCGCACGAAGAACGAGATGCGGATGTCGGCGCGGATGTTGTCCTTGCAGATCAGGCCCTCGCTGCCGGTGCGGGCGATCTCGATGGTCTTCACCGAGATGTCCATCACCTCGGCCCGGTGGAGGACCGGCAGGACGACGGTCCCGGTGAAGGTCACGTCGACCTTGCGCATCTTGGAGACGATCAGCGCCTTGCCCTGTTCGACCTTGCGGAACAGGCGGCTGACCACGATCAGCAGGGCGGTGCCCATGAGGAGGAGCACGGCGAGGAGCACGCCGAGACCTGTGGAGATGGCGTCCATGGCGGTGGGTTCCTTGTCGGGTCGTGCGGGCTTGTGAGCTTGTGAGTGCCGGTGCGGGCGCACGGGGACGCGGCGGGGCGTCCGGACGGCGGCTTGCGCGGAAAAGACGCGGGGGGTGCGAAAGGGTGCGGGGTGCCGCGGGCGGGTGCGGCGCGCTCAGCGCGCCGGGCGTTCGGGGGCCGGTGCGGGGTCCCAGGGGGTGACGTGGAAGAACTCGCCGTCGGCGTCGTAGTCGAAGACCAGGGCGGTGCGCCCGGCGCAGAGGGCGGCGGCGTCCTCGCCCCGGGCGCGGACCTGGACCAGCACCGTCGAGCCGTCGTCCGTGGTGATCTCGGCCTGGCCGAAGCGGTGGCTGACGTGGCCGGTGCGGATCGTGCACGTCCGGCCGACGAGGTCGCGGCGGCTGGTCCCGCTCTCGCGGAGCGCCGGCCGGCTCAGCGGGCGGACCAGCAGCCGGGTGCCGCCCCAGGCGGCGAGCAGCGCGGCGGGCAGGACCAGCACGCGCGCCGGGGTGCTCTCGGTCAGGGCGGTACCGCTCAGTGACACGAACCAGGCAAGGGCGATCAGGAGCGACAGGGTGACGGTGACGGGTGCTCCGCCCAGTCCGGCGGCGGCCAGCACCCCCGCCGGGCCGGGTGGCGGCGTGTCGGCGTCGATGCCCTCTCCCCCGTCCAGGACATCGACGCCCACCACCCCCACCAGCACCGACAGCCAGTAGAGGAGCACCACCAGGAGTCCGAACCCGAACAGACTGGCGGGGAAGTCCATGGCGGCACGCATGAACTCGCTCATCTCTCCACCCCCTTGACGGCTGCGGCGCGCTCGTATGTTGACACGTCAGCGTCAACTCCCACATTGCCGGGATCCGGCAGTCTTCACGCCCTGTTCACGTCCGGCAACAGGTGGAACCGCTCCGGACACCGCTGCGGAGCGTCCCCTTCCGGAGGAACCGGCCCTATCGTTCCCGGACGGGAACCGACCGACCGTCAGGAGAAGACCATGGACATCGCGGCGTTCAACCGGCATGTGATCGAGCAGTTCCGGGCCAACGGGGGCAAGGGGATGATCGGCGATCGCATCGACGCCGGGAAACTGCTGCTGCTCACGCACACCGGCGCCCGGAGCGGGAAGCGCCGGACCACCCCGCTGATGTTCCTCCGCCTGAACGGCCGGCTGTGCGTCATCGCCTCCGCCAACGGGGCGCCGCGCCACCCGGACTGGTACCGCAACGTGGTCGCCCACCCCGCCGTGACCGTCGAGATCGGGGACGAGGAGTTCCCGGCGACCGCCGTCGTGCCCTCGGGACGGGAACGGGACGAGCTGTTCGAGGAGGCCGTGCGGCAGCAGCCGTTCTTCACCGAGCACCAGAGCCGCGCGGGACGGACGATCCCGGTGGTCGAGCTGCGCCGCGCGGACGCCTGACCTCCGCCCCTCCCGCACCCGAGCGCCTCCCGCCCGGCCGTACCCGTTCACGAAGTCGGCCGAGGCCGGCCGCGGTCGGCCGATCGGCCGCCGGGGGCCGTGGGGTGCCCCACCGCGGCGCTCGACGCCCGGCCCGAGCGCCGCGGTGGGGCACCCCACGGGTACGGGCTTCCGGCCCCGCGCCCTACTCCCAGGTCGCGGTGTCGGGGTCGATGCCGTGGGCACGCGCGTCGGCGTCGATGATCCGGCGGAACCACGTGGCCAGGCCGGCGCGGATGCCGTCGTAGTGGGCGGCGAACCCCGGATCGGTCTCGAACATGCGGCCGAGGCAGACCTGCATCTGCCTGGTGAGGGGGAAGTACGAGGCGAAAACCTCGCGGTGCCGCTCGACGAGTCGGTTCGCCTCCGGGCTGCCGGGCGTGACGCCGGCGTCCATCGCGTCCCCGAGGGCGCGGTCGAACTCGGCGACGGCGTCGGCGACGGCCTGCCACTCCTCCGGACCGCGGGAGGCCGAGCGTTCGGCGTACTGCCGCCATTGCTCCGTGTCCCCGTAGCGCCGGCGGGCCTGGGCGGACCAGTCCGGGTTCCACCGGGGGCCGAAGATCGCGGCCTGCTGCTCGGCGGTCAGCAGCAGGCCGCGCTCGTGGGCGTCGATCATCCGGTCCAGTCCGGCGCCGAGCCGCCGGAGGCGCTCGATCCGTTCGGCGACCTGGGCGCGCTGCGCGCGCAGCGCGCCGGGCACGTCCGCGGTCGAGTCGTCCAGGACGCTCCGGATCCCGTCCAGGCCGAGACCGAGTTCGCGGTAGACGACGATGCGGTGCAGGCGTTCCAGGTCGCCGGCGGTGTAGAGCCGGTATCCGGCAGCCGTGCGCAGCGACGGCCGCGCCAGGCCGATCTCGTCCCAGTGGTGCAGCGCGCGGACCGTCACGCCCAGACGCGCCGAGACCTGGCCGACGGTCAGGCCGTCGGCGTCAGCGGCATCAGGCATGCCCCTCATTGTCGCCGAGTCCCGGCGGGGTGATTCCGACGGCCGCAAGGTTCCGCGCCTCCTGGCTGTCCGGGTCGAAGGGCTTCGCCGCGGTGAAGACGATCCGGGCGTTCTCGGGGGTGATCACCTCCACGTCACGGGTGTTCCAGGGGGTGTCCCGCGGACCGTCGACCGAGTCCGGGCGCAGCGCACGACAGGCCTCGACGAGGGGATCGACCTGGCTGAGCACGCACGCGAAACTGAGGCCGATCGCCGGCGCCCGCTCCGGAACGCTCTCCTCCGCAACCAGGAGCACGTCCTGGAACGCCCAGCGGCGCAGATGCACGAGCCGGCCGGGGATGCCGAACAGTTCGAAGAACCCGAGCCCGCGAGTCCAGAAGTCCACCGACGCCGCCAGGTCGTCCGTGGGGATCGTCGCGAACGCGGGCATTCCGTAGATGCCGCGGAACGGCTCCGGCGGAACCGCGTCCGGGCCGGGGGCGGGCACGGGGCTGATGTCGAAAGCGTTGTAGTGGTCGCTCATGCACCCCACCCTCAGGCCTCACGCAACGTGAGGGTCAAGCCGGATTCGTGATTTCCTCCCCGCCGCCGACCGCGCGGCCGCCGGCGGGACCGGGTACGCCTAGAGCGGCTTGTCGGGCCAGCCCAGCAGCCGGGCGCCCATCGCGGCGGTCTCCAGGGTGTAGCGCTGGAGACCGTCGCCCGGGTCGTAGCCGGTCAGGGTGCGGATGCGCGCCAGGCGGTACGTCAGGGTCCGCACGCTCACGCCCAGCCGGCGGGCGGCCTCGGCGTTCACGTAGCCGGCCGCCGAGCACATCGCCAGGGTGTCCAGCAGCGGCTTGGCGCCGCCGCGGGCCTGGGTGAGCGGGCCCAGGACGCTCCGCACCAGGTCGGCCATCGCCGCGCGGTCGCGCAGCAGCACGGGGAAGACCAGCAGTTCCGAGGCGTTGAGCCGGACTCCCTCCAGGTCGAGCCGGTCGGCGACGTCGAGGGCGGTCAGCGCCTCCTCGTAGGAGCGCACCACACCGCTCGGTCCGCTGTGGCCGCGGCCGATCGCCACGCGCCGGGCCGGCGGGTACCCGGGGCCGGGATTCTCGGCGAGGCGGGCGAAGGCGTCCAGCACCGCCCGCTCCGCGCTGGCGGCGATGCACACCAGCCGCCCCTCCTTGCTGGCCAGCAGCACGTCGCGTTCGCCGAAGCGGGCCACCAGCTCGCGCTCGATGCGGCGGACGGCGGGGTGGACGTCGTCGTACTTCTCGGTGCCCGCGGCCACCGCGACCACGTGCGCGCGGGCCAGTCGCAGACCGAAGCGCTGGGCCCGCTCGGCGAGCCGGCCCAGGTCGCTGCGGCCGTAGAGCAGGTCGTCCACGAACTCGCGGCGCTCGGCCTCCTCCTGCCGCACGACCAGCCGCTGGGCCCGCTCGTGCCCCTCGCCGAGCGCGGCGACGACGGCCTCGACGGCGGCCAGCAGCGCGTCCCCCGTGCGGGCCCGCTCCGCGGCCGTGGCCGACCGGGCGACCCCGGGCAGGGTGCCCCACAGCCGCCGCGTCTCGGACAGGTAGAGGCCGACCAGTTCGCGCAGACCGTGGCCCGCCTCGGCGGCGCGCTCGCCCACCTCGCGGGAGGCGTCGAGTTCGGCGCGGCGCGGCAGCCGCCCGGTCTCGGAGACCTCCGCGAGCAGGACGGGGTAGTCGCCGAGGTAGGAGTCGGGTATTCCGCCGCGCTTCCTCATCCGGGCCCGGCCCTCCGTCCCTCGTTCCAAACCCTCCGTGCCGGGCCGTGCAGCCCGGGTCACCGGGCACAGCGTACGGCCCCGGGCCGCCGGGGCGCGGCGCGCGGGACGGCGGGGACGGGCCGCGGCCGGGGGCGGTGGGAGCGCGCCCACCCCGGATGCCGCCTCCCCCGCGGGTATGACCGGACGTCTGTACGGGTACGGTGGAGGGGGCTGCCGCATGATCAACCGCGTCGGCTCGTTCCATATCTTCATAGGTGTGCCGGGAAGTCTGGTCGGCGACGTTCCACCCCTGTCCGCGAACCGACTCCGAAAGGCCCGCCCATGTCGTCTCCCCCCAAGCAGCGCACGTCCCTGTTCGGCCTGCCCCCCTTCCAGGAGCGGCGCTTCCTGCTGGACGCGCTGCGCACCGAGACCGTCGGCGGCATGGTGCTGCTCGCCGCGGCCGTGGTGGCGCTGGTGTGGGCGAACTCCCCGTGGGGGGACGTGTACGAGTCCGTCCGCGACTTCCACTTCGGCATCCCCGAGCTCCACCTCGACCTGTCGGTGGGCCACTGGGCGTCGGACGGCCTCCTGACGATCTTCTTCTTCGTCGCCGGCATCGAGCTGAAGCGCGAACTCCTCCTGGGCGAGCTGCGGCGTCCGGCCGCGGCGGCGCTCCCGGTGGTCGCCGCGGTCTGCGGCATGGTGGTGCCCGCCCTGTTCTACGTGGCCGTCAACGCCGCGGGCGGCGGGCAGATGGACGGCTGGGCCGTGCCGATGGCCACCGACATCGCCTTCGCGCTCGGCGTGCTCGCCGTGATCGGCACCAACCTGCCCTCCGGCATCCGGGCGTTCCTGCTCACCCTCGCCATCGTCGACGACCTCGGCGCGATCATCGTCATCGCCGTCTTCTACACCTCCGCCCTCAACCTGACCGCCCTGGCCGGGGCCCTGGCCGGACTGGCGGTGTTCTGGTTCCTCCACCAGAGGCTGCGGGTGCGGGGCTGGTACGTGTACGTGCCGCTCGGCGTCGTCATCTGGGCGCTGATGCACGCCAGCGGGGTGCACGCCACCATCGCCGGCGTCGCGATGGGCATGCTGCTGCGGGTCGTCCCGCTCAAGGGAAGCGAGGGCTACCCGGCCGAGAAGGAGTCCCCGGCCGAGCGGATCGAGCACCTGGTGCGGCCCCTGTCGGCCGGCTTCGCGGTCCCGGTGTTCGCCCTGTTCTCGGCGGGCGTGGGCATCTCCGGCGGCGCGCTGGCCGAGACCTTCCGCCAGCCCGAGGCGCTGGGCGTGATGATCGGCCTGTTCCTCGGCAAGCTCGTCGGGGTCTTCGGCGGCACCTACCTGGCCGCCCGCTTCACCCGGGCCCAGCTCAGCAAGGACCTGGCCTGGGCGGACCTGGCGGGCGTCGCGATGCTCGCCGGGATCGGCTTCACCGTCTCGCTGCTGGTGGGCGAACTGGCCTTCACCGACGCCGAGACCGCCGAGCACGTCAAGGCGGCGGTCCTGATCGGCTCGCTGGTCTCCGCGCTCTTCGCCTGCGTCTTCCTCCGGGCCCGCAACGCCAAGTACAAGCGGCTGTGGGAGGAGGAGAACCGGGACGAGGACCACGACAACATCCCGGACGTCTACCAGCGGCCCTCCGGCGCGACCCGTGAGGACACCGTCGGGCGCGAGGGCTGACAGGCCGGCCCGGCCGGCCTCGCGGGCCGGCCGGCGCCCCGTGCCCGGTCCGGGCACGGGGACGGATGGTCACCGCGCGGTCGGCTCCGCGGCGAGCGCCAGGCGGTGCGCGTGGAGGGCGTACTGCATGCCGGTCAGCCGGCGGACGAAGCGGATCGCCAGCACGGCGGCGAGAACGCCGACGCCCCCGGAGAGGGCGTTGAGGACGGCGGCGCCCCCGGCCTCCTGGAAGGTCTCGGCCTCCTCGTACCAGGCGCCCGCGATCCCGGAGAGGACGTTCGCGGCCAGCCACAGGGCCCACCAGGCGTTCAGCGGCCCCCTGGACGCCCGGTAGCGGACCGTGCCGTCCGCGCCGGGCGGGCTGCTGGCGTCCCAGACGTCATCGGCGATCCTCTTGGGGAGCCAGAGGTTGGCCACCGGTACGAACCAGGCGCCCACCGCCCAGCCGGCGCCCATCCGCTGCCCCGCCGCGTCGAACGCCTCGGCGTTGAGGCGGGAGCGGTGGAACCACATCAGGAACGGGATCGCCGTCGCCACCAGGGCGAGGGTCCACAGGAGGCCCGGGGCCGCGTACAGCAGGTCCGCCGGCATCAGCGGGTCGGCGCCGTACCGCGGCGAGCCGGCCTCCCCCCGGACGAGCGTGTACCGCCAGACGCTCACGGCGAGCGAGAACGCGTCCGCCGCCGCGCACACCCCGAGCAGCGCCACGGTGACGGCCGCCAGGGTGCGGGTGGGCTCGAAGCGCAGGTGGGGCGGGGTCTCCCGCTGTACGCGCCGCTCCCCGGCCCGGGCCTCCCGCTCGGACAGCACCCACCACGGCTGCCCGTCCGGCGCGTCTGCCTCCGCCATCGGCCTCCCCTCCCCCTCGGCGATCGTCCGCCGCACCCTACCGGGCGGGACCGGCGGCGGCTCCTCGCGCACGGACATGCCGCCACCCCCCGTCCATAATTTGTCGTTACATAAGGACGTCCGGACCGCTTCCGCGCAATGTTATCGGCCTGTTACGTCAAGATGAAGTGTTGTCATGACAAAGTATGGGCAGTCGAGCGTTCAAGGAGCCGCCCCCTCCGGCGCGGAGGCGCGCCCGGTCCAGCGGCCGGAAGCGCCCCCGGCGCGCGGGACGCGCTCCCCACCGCCCGGCCGACCCGGTCCCTCTTTCCGTTCACTCCACCAGCGAGGTGCAGGACGACCATGAACCGCACCATCCGTCACGCCCGCAGAACCGCCTTCGCAGCCGCCTGCGCGGCGGGCGTTCTGGTCCTCGCCGGCTGTTCCAGCAGTTCCGGCGGCAAGAAGGCGCAGGAAGCCCAGGAGGAGGCGTCCACCGGCCGGGCGGACACCCCCCGTATGAAGATCGCCCTGGTCACCCACTCCGCCCCCGGCGACACCTTCTGGGACCTGGTCCGCAAGGGCGCCCAGACGGCGGCCGCCAAGGACAACGTCGAGCTGGTGTACTCCAGCGACCCCAAGGCGTCCGAGCAGGCCAACCTCGTCCAGAACGCCATCGACCAGAAGGTCGACGGCATAGCCGTCACCCTGGCCAAGCCCGACGCCATGAAGTCCGCCGTCGCCAAGGCGCGCAAGGCGGGCATCCCGGTCGTCGCCCTCAACGCCGGCCTGGACTCCTGGAAGGAGCAGGGCGCGCTCTCCTTCTTCGGGCAGGACGACCGGGTCGCGGGCGAGGCGTTCGGGGAGAAGCTCAACGAACTGGGGGCCGGGCGCAGCCTCTGCGTGATCCACGAGCAGGGCCACGTGGGCCTGGAGGGACGCTGCGCCGGCGTCGAGGAGACCTTCGAGGGCGAGATCGAGACCCTCTACGTCAACGGCACCGACATGCCCTCGGTGAAGTCCACCATCGCGGCCAAGCTGCGCCAGGACTCCTCCATCGACTACGTCGTCACCCTGGGCGCGCCCTTCGCCATGACCGCCGTCCAGTCGGTGGACGAGTCGGGCAGCGAGGCGAAGGTCGCCACCTTCGACCTCAACAAGGACCTGGTCGAGGCGGTCGAGGACGGCGACATCGAGTTCGCCGTCGACCAGCAGCCCTACCTCCAGGGCTACCTGGCCGTCGACGCCCTCTGGCTCCACCGGACCAACGGCAACTACAGCGGCGGCGGCCGGGAACCGGTCCTGACCGGGCCGGCGTTCGTCGACAGGAGCAACGTCGAGGACATCGCCGGGTTCGCCGAGAAGGGAACCCGGTGACCGGCATGTCCCAGGCAGCCACTCCCGCGGCCCCCGTCCCCGCCGCGGCGGAGGAGGCGCCGGTCCCGGTCCCCGGCCGGGACCGGGACGGCCGCACCGCCGAGCGCTCCCTGCTGCGCCGGCTGCTGGGCCGCCCCGAGATCGGCGCGCTCATCGGCGCGATCGCCGTCTACGCCTTCTTCTTCGCCGCCGCCCCGGCCTTCCGCCAGATCGACTCCACGGCCACCGTGCTCTACCAGGCCTCGACCATGGGCATCATGGCGCTGGCCGTGGCCCTGCTGATGATCGGCGGCGAGTTCGACCTGTCCGCCGGCGTCGCGGTGACCAGCTCCGCTCTGACGGCGGCCATCCTCAGCTTCCAGCTCACCCTGAACGTCTGGTCGGGCGTCGTCGTCGCCCTGGTCTTCTCCCTGGCGGTCGGCGCGCTCAACGGGTTCCTGCTGGTCAGGACGGGGCTGCCGAGCTTCCTCGTCACGCTCGGCACCTTCCTGATGCTCCAGGGCCTCAACCTGGCGATCACCAAGCTGTTCACCGACAACGTCGCCAGCGACTCCATCCGCGACATGGACGGCTTCGACCAGGCGAAGGCCGTCTTCGCCTCGGAGATCACCGTCGGCGGGGTCGATGTCAAGATCACCGTGCTGTGGTGGCTGCTCTTCGCGGCCCTCGCCACCTGGCTGCTGCTGCGCACCAGGTACGGCAACTGGGTCTTCGCGGTCGGCGGCGACCAGGACAGCGCCCGCGCCGTCGGCGTCCCCGTCACCTTCACCAAGGTCACGCTGTTCATGGGAGTCGGGTTCGCCGCCTGGTTCGTCGGGATGCACCTGCTGTTCTCGTTCAGCACCGTCCAGGCGTCCGAGGGCGTCGGCAACGAGTTCCTGTACATCATCGCCGCGGTGATCGGCGGCTGCCTGCTCACCGGCGGCTACGGCTCCGCGGCCGGGGCGGTGATCGGCGCCCTCATCTTCGGCATGGTCTCCCAGGGCATCGTCTACGCGAACTGGAACCCGGACTGGTTCAAGTTCTTCCTCGGCGTCATGCTCCTGTTCGCGACTCTCGTCAATCTGTGGGTCCGCCGCTCGGCGACCAGGAGGTGACCCCCATGGCAACCACCGGAACCACCGGAAGCGCCGAGGGCGCCGGCGCCGAGCCGGTCGTCGTCCTCCGGAACGTCGGGAAGTCCTACGGCAACGTCCACGCGCTGCGCGGGGTGGACCTCCAGGTGCGCCCCGGCCGGGTGAGCTGCGTCCTCGGCGACAACGGCGCGGGCAAGTCCACCCTCATCAAGATCGTCTCCGGGCTGCACCGGCACACCGAGGGCGAGTACCTGATCGACGGCGAACCGGTGCGCCTCTCCGGCCCCCGCGAAGCCCTGGAACGCGGCATCGCCACCGTCTACCAGGACCTGGCCACCGTGCCGCTGATGCCGGTGTGGCGGAACTTCTTCCTCGGCTCGGAGCTCACCCGCGGCCCCTGGCCCTTCCGGCGGCTGGACATCGCGAGGATGAAGAGCGTCGCCGACCGGGAGCTGCGCGCCATGGGCATCGTCCTGGACGACCTGGAGCGACCCGTCGGCACCCTCTCCGGCGGCCAGCGGCAGTCCGTGGCCATCGCGCGCGCCGTCCACTTCGGCGCCCGGGTGCTGATCCTGGACGAGCCGACGGCGGCGCTGGGCGTCAAGCAGTCCGGTGTGGTGCTGAAGCACATCGCCGCAGCCCGCGAACGCGGCCTGGGCGTCGTCTTCATCACCCACAACCCGCACCACGCCCATCTGGTCGGCGACCACTTCACGGTGCTGCGCCTGGGGGAGGTCGAACTGGACGCCCCCCGCGAGCGGGTCACCCTGGAGGAGCTCACCCACCACATGGCGGGCGGCTCCGAACTGGCCGCGCTCAGGCACGAACTGGCCCGGGACGGCGGCGTGGACGCGGAGGATCTCCCGGACGGCGCCGCACCGTCCGACGGACCCTCCGCGGCCCGCGCCTGACCCGTCCGGCCCGCGCCTGACCCGTCCGATCCCCGTCCGGTCCCGTCCGGTCCCGTCCGGTCCCGTCCGCGGACCGGTGAGAGGAGTCTTCCGCCCATGGCCGCCAACGGACCGCTCGGCGTGGCGGTGATCGGCGTCGGCACGATGGGAGCCGACCACGTCCGGCGCATCGACGGCGTCGTCGGCGGGGCCCGCGTCGCCGCCGTGGCGGACGTCGACGGCGACCGGGCCCGGGCGGTCGCCGAAACCGTCGAGGGCTGCGCCGCGTACACCGAACCGGCCGCGGCGATCGCGTCCCCCGAGGTGGACGCGGTGCTCATCGCCTCCCCCGGCCCGGCCCACGAGGAGGCGCTGTCGGCCGCCTTCGAACGCGATCTGCCGGTGCTGTGCGAGAAACCCCTCACCCCGGACCCCGACTCCGCGCTGCGCGTGCTGGAGGCCGAACAGCGGCTGGGGCGGCGCCGGGTGCAGGTCGGTTTCATGCGGCGCTTCGACGCCGATTACACGCGGCTGAGGAGGACGCTGGCGGAGGGGGGCCTGGGCCGCCCGCTGATGCTCCACTGCCGCCACCGCAACGTCTCGGTGCACCCGTACTTCACCCGCGAGATGCTGATCACCGACTGCGTGGCGCACGAGATGGACAGCACCCGCTGGCTGCTGGGGCAGGAGATCACCGCCGTCACCGTCCTCCGGCCGGCGCCCGGGTCCGGGCCGTCCGAGGCGCTGGACGACCCCCAGCTGGTGATCTTCGAGACCGACGGCGGCGCGCTCGTCGACGTCGAGATCTTCGCCCACTGCGGCTTCGGCTACCAGGTGCGGACCGAGGCCGTCTGCGAGCGGGGCACCGCCCGCATCGGCGACGACCACGGCATGGTCACCCGGACCGCCGGCCGCTGGGGCGGCGAGATCGCCCAGGGCTACCTGGAGCGCTTCGGCGACGCCTACGACCGCGAGGTGCGGCTGTGGGTGGACGCCGCCCGGCGCGGGGAGGTCACCGGCCCCAGCGCCTGGGACGGCTACGCGGTCGCCGCCGTCAGCCGGGCGGGCGTCGTCGCACAGGCCACCGGGCGGCGCACCCCCGTGGAGATGATCGAACGCCCCGCCTTCTACGGGCCCGGGCGGCGGTGAGACGTCCGGCCGGGACGCGGGCCGCGCCCGCCCCGGCCGGCCGAGCGGGCGAGCGGCTCCCCCTGTTCCGTTCGCCCGCCGGGGCCGGATCCCCGCCGGGGTCCGGCCCCTCCTCCTCTCCCCGGACGTCCCCGGGAACGCCCGGGCCTCCGCCGCGCCTCCGCGCTCCCCTCCCGGAACCCCGGGCGACACAGGGACCGCTCCCCTCCGGGAATACCCCCCAAGGGTATGATGTTCTCCGTTGCCGGGAACGCGTATCCACACGCGGCCCGAGCGTTTCCCAAGACTCCGAGGGAGTGCAAGCCATGAGCACCGTCACCACCACCTACAAGGTCACCGGCATGACCTGCGGCCACTGCGAGGGCGCGGTCACCGCCGAGATCTCCGGGCTCGACGGCGTCACCGACGTGAAGGCCGCCGCCTCCACCGGTCTGGTGACCGTCGTCTCCACCCGCGAGCCCGACGACGACGCCGTGCGCGCCGCCGTCGACGAGGCGGGCTACGAGCTCGTCGGGCGGGCCTGACCGCCTCCGGCACCCGGCCCGGAAGGGGCCGTACCGCCCACCGTGCCGGGAGGGGCGGCCCGGTGCGGCCCCTCCCCGGACCGTCCCACACCCCCACGGAGCCACCATGAGCAGCACCACCTCCGAGGCCCCGGCGTCCACCACCGAGATCGAACTCGCCATCGGCGGGATGACCTGCGCCGCCTGCGCCACCCGCGTCGAGAAGAAGCTCAACCGGATGGACGGCGTGACCGCCACGGTCAACCTCGCCACGGAGAAGGCCCGCATCACCTGCGCCGGCGGGGTCACCGTGGACGACCTGATCGCCACGGTCGAGAGAACCGGCTACACCGCCCGGCTCCCCGAACCGCCCGCCCCCGCCGGAGAGCCGGACGGCGGCGGCACGGGGAGCGGCGGGGGCGGCGACCGCGAGCCGGACGCGCTGCGCCGCCGCTTCCTGGTCTCGCTGACGCTGTCCCTGCCCGTCGTGCTGCTGTCGATGGTTCCCGCCCTGCAGTTCGACAACTGGCAGTGGCTCTGTCTGACCCTCGCCGCGCCCGTGGTGGTCTGGGGCGCGCTGCCCTTCCACCGGGCCGCCTGGACCAACCTCCGGCACGGCGCCGCCACCATGGACACCCTCGTCTCGGTGGGCACCTCGGCCGCCTTCGGCTGGTCGCTGTGGGCGCTGTTCCTCGGCGACGCCGGCATGCCCGGGATGCGGCACGGCTTCGACCTGACGGTCTCCCGCGCGGACGCCTCCTCGGCCCTCTACCTGGAGGTCGCGGCCGGGGTGACCACGTTCATCCTGCTCGGCCGCTGGATGGAGGCGCGTTCGAGGCGGAGCGCGGGCGCGGCCCTGCGCGCCCTGCTGGAACTGGGCGCCAAGGAGGTCACCGTCCTGCGGGGAGGCCGCGAGGTGCCGGTGCCCGTCTCCGAGCTGAGGCCCGGAGACCGGTTCGTGGTCCGTCCCGGCGAGAAGATCGCCACGGACGGCACCGTCGTCGAGGGCTCCTCCGCGGTGGACGCCTCCATGCTCACCGGCGAGTCGGTACCGGTGGACGTCTCGGCGGGCGACCCGGTGACCGGGGCGACCGTCAACACCTCCGGGCGGCTGGTCGTCGAGGCCACCCGGGTCGGCGCGGACACCCAGCTCGCCCGGATGGCGAAGCTGGTCGAGGACGCCCAGAGCGGCAAGGCCGAGGTGCAGCGCCTCGCCGACCGCGTCTCGGCGGTCTTCGTCCCCGTCGTGCTGCTGATCTCGCTGGGCACCCTCGGCTACTGGCTCGGCACCGGCCAGGGGCCGGCCGCCGCGTTCACCGCCGCCGTCGCCGTCCTGATCATCGCCTGCCCCTGCGCCCTGGGCCTGGCCACCCCCACCGCGCTGCTGGTCGGCACCGGACGCGGCGCCCAGCTCGGCATCCTCATCAAGGGCCCCGAGGTGCTGGAGTCCACCCGGCGCGTGGACACCGTCGTCCTGGACAAGACCGGCACCGTCACCACCGGGAAGATGACCCTCCTGGCCGTCCACACCGCCGACGGCGAGGACGAGGAGACGGTGCTGCGACTGGCCGGCGCCCTGGAGCACGCCTCCGAGCACCCCATCGCCCGGGCGATCGCGGCGGGCGCGCGGGAGCGCGTGGGGGCGCTCCCGGGTGTCGAGGACTTCGAGAACATCGCCGGGCTCGGCGTGCGGGGCACCGTCGACGGCCGGAAGGTACTCGCGGGACGGGAGGGACTCCTCGCGGAGAACGCCCTGGAGACCCCCCGGGAACTGGCCGAGGCCCGCACCGCGGCGGAGGCCGGGGGCCGCACCGCGGTCACGGTCGCCTGGGACGGGGCGGTGCGCGCCGTCCTGGAAGTGGCGGACGCGGTCAAGCCCACCAGCGCCGAGGCCGTCGCCCGGTTCCGCGCCCTGGGCCTCACCCCGGTCCTGCTCACCG